>JAYVQJ010000781.1:0-5672 GCA_043777235.1 Planctomycetia bacterium | reverse complement strand
AAGTTCTCGGTCTTCCGCAGGATCGGCCAACGCGACGGAGTTATTGACACCGTCGTTCCATTTGCTTCTAGCGGAGTGGTAGAAGATTGTTTTCGAGTTCGAGTCATGCAGAAATCGCAACCCGCGGATGGGCAGATCGGACATGCCGTGCCCAAAATTGACGACTTTGGGATTGCCCAACCATCGGAGCCTCGTTTTTCGAGGCGATCCGAAATTCTGTGTCCGCAGAACCAGCGGGTTGCCTTCGGGCTTGAACGGGACGACAGCCACGAATGCAGGGCCCTGCCACGACCAGAAGAACCACTCTACAACCGTCTTTAACGCGGAACCTTGTTTGGACCAATCGGAATCCCGCCCCCACTGGAATCCCTCGCGAAGAAAATCTACCACAGCCCACGCTTCATCCGTGAATACGCCTCCCCCGTTACAGACAACCAGCGGCCGAGGCATGGTATATCCGGCTTGTATGCCGCCGGGGTCATCGGGCTTCCCACTGATGACTGGGCCGAGAGACTGCGTGAAATGACCTGCAGCCCCGCAATTCTTCAACCATGTGTGTGCGATGTGGTCGTGCATTCAGTTCGCTCGCTCCTACCGGACTTTCTCTGAGTCAATTGTCCGATCTAGTGGTTGCACGGTCAACGGAGTTTGACCGTTGCCAAGATTCGCTACATGGCGAATCGTTCATTTACTCGCGGTCATCCGTCCGGACACTCCCGGTCATTCCTCCCAGCAGGCCGCTGGTGAGTCCGGCCACTTTGACGCCAACAGTGGGCGAGCCGGTCCGCCGATGCTTCACGATCCCAGAAATGTCGCCGGCCTGCGCCGTCACCGTCAGAATGACGACACCCACGACGCTGACGTTGCTCATCTCACTATCCCGATTGTACTCAAGCTGCTGAAATTCTTGCCGGCAAATCGAGCACATAACCGCACCCGCCTCCAAGGCAGACTGCCTCACGTAGACCGTTTGGGTCCGGTCACCTTTGCCATTGTCCGGCGATGGCCGCATGGATTTCCGCAAACGATTGACCGTGTTCGCGGCGAGAACGCTCGCTCACGACCGCGAGGCGGTCGTCGGTGATGTCCGGCGGCGATAGCGTTTGCATGGAAAACGGATTGCTCGGCATTCCGTCGATCAACAGTCGAGCATAAGCGGTGTACTTCGGAAGGTTGGTCAGGTCTTGCGATTTCAATTGACCGGGATGCTTGCTGAGTTGCTCGGCGAGAACCTCAGCGTCGTCGGCTCCGACTTGGAATGCGATCATCGAACCGACGTTACCGAAGACGGCGCTCCCGGTCTCGTCATCCAGTTGCTTGAGGTACTGGTGAGCGATGGTCAGATTGAGGCGATACTTGCGGGCCTCACTCAAGATCGACGCGAACGAACTCGTCGTGAAGTTCTGGAACTCGTCGATGTAAAGGTGAAAGTCGCGGCGTTCCGCTTCGGGGATATCGGCTCGCGTCATTGCGGCTTGCTGAATCGCAGTCACCAGAAACGCCCCAAGCAGTGCGGCGTTGTCTTCGCCGACTCGGCCCTTGCTCAAGTTGACGATCAGCACTTTTCCTTGGTCCATAATCTCGCGAAGGTTGAGCGACCGATCCGGCTGACTCACGATGGCTCGCATTGTGCGGTTGGTGAGGAAGGGTCGAATCTTGTTTTGGATCGCGGCGACGGCCTCAGTCCGATAGCGGTCATCCCACGCGGCGAACTCGTGCATCCAGAAACTGCGAACGACGTCGTCTCGAATCTTCGGCACCGTGACATCGCGAAAGTTTCGCTCGGCAAGGAGTCGCATCAATTCCAGCATCGTGCCGCCTTGCTCCACGATGGCGAAGACGGCATTGCGAAGTGTGTCCTCCAATCTCGGTCCCCACGAATCGTTCAGTTTCTTGAATGCCGAAACAACTCCCGAAGTCACTTGGTCGATCAAGCCATCATCGCGACAGGCGAGCGGGTTGAATGACACCGCAAACTCGCGGTCGCCGGCATCGAAGAGGATCACGTCATTGGTGCGATGCGTCGGCATCAAACGCAGAATGGAAACCGCGAGGTCGCCATGCGGGTCAATGAGACAAACTCCGCGTCCCGCTTCGATGTCCGCGTGAATCTGATTTTGAAGGAGCGTCGTCTTGCCCATTCCTGTTTTGCCGACGATGTAGAGATGTCGGCGACGATCCTCGTGGCCGATGCCGAAAGTACGGCGGTCATCGCGGAAGCGAATCTGGCCGATGGTGACGGCCCCGATCTCTCTTCCTGAGTAGAACTTGGCCGGAGCTTCCAATTCGGTGAACTCGGTCGTCTGCATCTGCTCTGCCAAAACGGTGGCTGTCGGCGGATGCCATAGCGTCGCGAGTTCCTCGTGCGATAGCAGAAATCCGCGACTGCGAAGTGGCTGCAATCTCCCGCAACGGATCGGTCCAAGATGAAAGGTTGCGAGTCGTGACTTCGTGAATGCTCCGAAGGCTCCCGCCATCTGGCGGATGCGGTCGATCGCCTCACGGTGTCGCTCGGACGGTGCCGAGACGGTCAACCGGATGTGCGACTCGAAAAGATGTCCGCCGATTTTTTCACTCGCGGCTTGCAGGTCGTCTTCGCGTTCATGCTGCCGACTGGTCGAGGTTTCGAGACTGGTTCGTGTCGGCTCTTCGGATCGGCGAGCGATCAGGCCGAGAACCCACGCGAGCAGCCACCGATTCGGTTTCGTGATGTGGCTCGCGTAGTAGCGGGCCAGTCGGTGGTGATGGCGGAAGAAATTTCGATCTAGTCGTTTCACACAATTGACTGCTTGATGACAGCGTCGTGGCGTTGCCGGTAACACGATGATCTCGATGCGACACCGTAGGTGCTCGTCAGCTTTGATCGCTCGCAAGATGCCACTCACTGGATCGGCGAAGTTGCGGTTCAGCATGTCCTCGAACTGTGCGTGCCGCAGAATGGGGAAGAGTTCGGGAGTGAGTTCCAATGTCGCCGTCCAAGTTTCCCAGCCAGCCGGAGTCGGCTCGTCTTGCTCGATGGTCATCAGCGAACAGTTGGGATAATTCGCCACGATCGGGCCGGTGACGAATTCGTCCATGCTGCGGAGCGAACGCACAAACAATGCGACACGGCCTTCGTGAAGGCCGTATTCCAGTGACATCGGCTGCCGCTCGCGATTCGCCTGATGGATCGCGGCGAGAGCCTTCTCCATATATCTGGGACCGCGTTCGTTCGTCGCCGGTGCGGAAATCAGTTTCAACACAAACGCAGATTAGCATCGACAGAGAGACCGAACAGAAAACCGCCTCAGTTGAGTGTGTGTAGGCTCGCATGAGGCGGCTGCCGCCACGCTTCAGTTTCGGTCGCTTGCTTCCTTATCCGCTGCGGAGAAGGGACGCGGCGTGATACCCGCATCAAGCGAACGTCAGAACGATGGTCGGGCCGAGACCCTACCAGACGGATGCGAGCGGCGTCACTGGTCGAGTGAGTCGGACTGGTGTTCGCTCGAAGTTCGATGTCGGATGCGGATTGACGAGTGCTTGCCAACGTCCGTGGTGATCCAGAAATATCGGGGCGTGCAACGCTCGCGGTTCTGACAAAAAAGTGTCTTGCGTGGCTGCGTAAATCAAGTGCCGATCTGCATTGCGGGCACACTCACGAGCCAGCCACAAGATGTGATTGGCTCGGTCTTGGCTCCGCGTCAGGAAGATGGCTCGAAAGTACGGACGTGTTCCTTGCTCACCGCGTTGCTTCCACCAATGCCAGAACGAATCTTGGCACGCTTCATAGTGAATCAACTTTGTGCGGATGCTCTGCTCGGTGTTGGAATCGACCGACTCGGTTGATTGGTCAATCTCGAAGTAGACGTTGAATTGCCTGCCGGATTGCGAGAATTGAAAGAAGCAATCGGGCCGATATTTCTGCGGACCAACTTCCAACACCGCTTCGCCGTCACCAGAGAAGTGGGGAATCTCGGTGCGGTTGCGATGTGCCGTCACCAGCGTCTGCACGATGATCTCGGCAAGTGCCTGCGTATGTTGGAATCGCGAAGGAGCGATCGCCTCGAATCGCGTGCGATGCGGAAGCTCGGCGGTCGAACCGTGCAACATACGATAGCCCGCTGACGTCAGCTTGTACCAATTCACGGGGCCGCCCACTCCCTGGGTTGCTGGAAAGGCTCTGACGAAATGGTTGTCCGCGAGCGTTTGCAGCCGCTCGCGAACACGACGGTCGTCGCGGAACGGTTCACCGGCGAAGGTCTCGCTCGCCTTGAGAATGAGCGACGTTGTTGCCGGCGTTCGGTCGAGCAGCCGCAGAAGCGAATCATCGCGTGCCGACAGGGCCACTGTGTTTGTCATCCGTCGGGAAGCAAGGGTAGCATCGACGAGAACTTTCTCCCCTTGTCATGCCACGGTCTGGTTACGTGAACGTCGATCAACTCCAAGCGGACACAACGCTCGAACAGGCGGCGGCCAAGTGTGGCGTCACACTTGATGTTCACGGCGGTGGCAAAGAAGTCCGTCTCGATTGTCCATTCGGTTGTGCCGGTGATCACTGCGGCCGACGTGAGATTGCCGTCAACACGGACAATCCGCAGAAGGTCTTCATGTGCCATGCGTATCAGTGTGGGTGTCGAGGCAACCTGCTGACGCTCATGCACGGCTGGCTGACGGGCACTCGGCCGAGTGGCGAGAAGCTCAAAGGGGACGAATTCCACCGCGTCAAAAACATCCTCGTGAATGACGCCGCAGTGCCCGCCAAGACTGATCGCGTCGCACCAACAGCGACCGACGACTCCCCTCCTCCATTTTCCACCCGCAATGTTCCGCTCGCGGAATCGGACGACGTCAAGATTCGCGAACTCGCGACGCTCGACGAAAAGTTTCTCGTCGATGTTGCCAACATGCCGCCAACTGCCGCGAGCTACGTCCGCCGACACCCCTGCCTTTCTTCTGAGTCGATGAAGAAATGGCGCGTCGGCGTCCTGCCGATGGATGGTGGCAGTGACAAACGTGGCTTCAGTTTGCGGGGAAACATCAGCTATCCGCTGCTCTCCGAAGACGGCCAAGTTCTCGCTTGGATCGGACGAGATCCCAACTACGAAGAGAAGGAGCGAGACTTCGCCCGCCTCTCCCCTGCCGAGCGTGCCGAAACCACTGCTCCGATGAAGCATCGTTTTCCGAAAGGCATTCATCGCGGCTTGGAACTTTTCGGACAACAAGCCAGCCGGTTGAAAGAGCCGGGCTATCGCGAGTCGATTGCTCGTCACGGCATCATTGTCGTGGAAGGCTTCAACGACGTGATCGGCCTCGACAACCTGGGCATCCCAGCGGTCGCGGTCATGTCCAACCGCATGACGGAGATGCAAGGCGACAAAGTCGCCCTGTGGGCGAAGCAACTCGCGAACGGCAAAGTGACGCTGATGTTCGACTGCGAACCCAGCGGCATCGACGGTGCGAAAGAGTCGTTGTGGTTCTTCGCGCAGCGACAACTCGATGTCCGTCTCGCTTGGACGCCGTGGATGCACGCCGGAAAGTTTGTCGGCAAGCAGCCGGAACATCTCACTCGTGAAGAGTGGGAGACAGCAATTCTTCCGGCGATCACGCGATAAAAGACGGATTGGAGACAGGTCGGGACAATTGAATTCCTACCTATTTGCTCGCGGTCTTTTGACGGTAGCCCGTCCTCGGCC
>JAYVQJ010000780.1:0-5690 GCA_043777235.1 Planctomycetia bacterium | reverse complement strand
TGTTGTCCGTGATAACGGACTGATTGATCGTCAGCTTCCCCGCCGTCGGCAGGCAATTCGACGTGGTGAGAGATGATCGGTTCGCAAGGCCCATGACGTTACTCGTCACCGTGCATTGATTGAGTGTGAGCGTTCCTTCGTTGTCCGCTCCAGAATAGCTTCCCTTGAGCGTGACATTGTCGAGGATCGTCGTCCCCTCATTCGCGAGTGCGGTCCCCCACTGCTGCCCCGTCGTCAGCGTCAGACCGCTCACGGCCAGGACATGTGTGCTCCAATACGGGACGTACAACACATTCGAGCGTCCGACGATGGTGAGCTGATCCGCTCCCGGACCAACGATCGAGACGTCCGAGTCAACTTGCAGCGCGTTCTCGTTCAGCGCGATCGTCGCCGGCCCGGATGCGGTCAGCGACGGAGCGAACTCAATCGTGTTGGGGCCGATGGTTCGATTCGCCAAGTCGATGGCTTCTCGCAGCGACAATGTTCCGTCCCACGGGTTGAGAGCTGACTCGTCCGTCAGAGTGTTCACAACGAGCACTTCGTCGAACGCGATCCAGCCCGTGGCGACGTCTCCGGAGCTCAAGGCGTAACCGTCTCCGAACAGCAGACTCACGGCGATCGACTCGCTCGGCTCACACTGGTCGTCGGGCGTGGGATTGAAACGCACCGTGGCCACCGCCTGACCGTCTGCGAACGTGACCGTTCGGATCGAGTCGGTCAAAGCCTCGGCTCCGTCAACGATGTAGTCGTCTCCCAAAGTGGCCGTCCCGCCGACCGAATACGACACGGTCAGAGATCCCGAGGTGTTCAATCGCGAGAAGCGAAACTCCAAGTCGTCCGAGCCGTCTTCCGTCACCTGCGGCCGAGCAACCGAGACCGCGACGAGATTCGCAGAGTCCGCGCTCACGGGTTGAACGCTGACTCCGACCCTCGTCACAGGACTCCCCGGAACGAACGGCAATGACGGCACCAAGCTTCCGTCATCGACGAAGTCCGGAAAGAGCACCGTCGCGAGATTCAACAGCGTTCGCCCGCCGCTAGGATCGGATGCTCCGACAATGTTGCCATGCGCGCCATTCACGAGTCCGCCGGACGACGCTGGATCGCCGATGAGGTTGTTTCGCGAGTTCGCAACGTCCAGCGAATTCCCGAAGATCTCGGCCGGAGTTCCGTCGCTGAGTGAATTGCCCGCCATAATCGAGTTCGTCAGCCGCACAAAGCCGGTGCCGCCTTGATAATGAAAGTTGCGAATGCCACCACTACGGAGGTCCGCGACGTTGCCGGTGATCGTGCAATGGTCGATCGTCAACTGGCCGTCGTCGTTGCGAATCCCGCCGTTCCCAATCGCCCTGTTGTTCGCCACGGTCGTCTCGGAAATAGACATCTCGCCGCTTGAACTGTTCGTGATCGCTCCGCCGAACTGTCTCGAATGATTGCCGGTGATCACGCTGTCGCGAATCTTCGCCTTGCCAGAATTGTGAAGCCCGCCACCGTCCCAACCGGTGTTGCCAGTGACGACGCAGAAACTCAACGTGAGCGTCCCCTGGTTCTCAATTCCACCTTCGGTGTTTCCTTGCACGACACTGCGTTGCATCTTGAGATCGCCGAAATTGGAAATGCCGAAGTTGTTGAAGCTATTCTGCACACGACAATCGGTGAGACTCATCGCGCCGTTATTGATGATCCCGCCGCCAGAGTTACCGTTGATCACGCAGTCGATCATCGCGAGCGACTCGTAATTCCGGATAGCTTCACCTTGGTACGCGGTGGTTTGACTGTTCGACAACGTCAATCCGGTCAGACGAACGTGAAGCGAGTTCGGTGTATGGCTCCAATCGAAGACTCGATCGCTCCACTGACCGACTTCAAGAATTGCAGATATTCCACCATCAATGCTCAATTGCCCGGAACCTGGCCCGCGAATGGTCAGGTCCGAATTGATCGCGATCTCCCCGCCACTCAAGACAATCACCGCCGGGTCTTGCACGAGCGATTCGGCGAAGACGATTTCATCCGCGCCGCTCCCGGTCTTGGAACCATCTACGGAACGGTCTTCGTTTGCCGCCGTGACCGCCTCGCGCAGAGTCACCTGGCCATCGTCAGCGACCACATCAGCTAGACTCGTCACGGTGATCTGAGTGAGCAGCGATCTCGACTCCAGTTCCTCAACCTGTCGCTGAAGCCAATGCCCTGGCTACTTTGACCGGCGACTGTTGCCATCCGACTTACGAGGCGGCGACCACACGGAACGCTTCGATTTCCACGAATTCAGCCAGCCTGACCACATGCGAATTCCCTTTCGCCAACATCCCGAGTTCGTTTCGCTCTCAATGACACGATGTCGGCGGTTCTTGCCGCTGTCGCGCTTCGCAAACACCGTGACTCCACCGACCTTAACGATTATTCAAACTCTTCGGTCTGCTCGACTCGACAAGTTGAGTTGAAAACCATGACAGTCAGAGAACGTGTGCGTATTTCGCGTGCGTCTTGATTGGTCGCGTCATCCGTCTCGTTTGTTGACGAGCCATCGTTCGCTCTCCAGACTGGCATCGGTGAGATTCGATGCTTGTCCAATGGGAGTGATCATCATGCGGAAGACGTTGTTGGGATTCTCTGCGGCACTCGCCGCTCTGTGTGTTGCGGCGACCTTCGCGGCCGAACTGGTCGGGCACACCGAGCCGGTTTACGACCTCGTCACCACGCCCGATGGCAAGTGGCTCGTCACCGGCAGCTTTGATCAAACCGTGCGGTTGTGGGACGCGAACTCGCTGCAACCAACCAGGACGATGCTCGGTCACACCGGACTCGTGCTTGCGGTCGCGGTCTCGCCGGACAGCAAGCTGATCGCGTCGGGGGGGCTCGACAATACGATCAAGCTGTGGGAAATCCCGAACAACGCACCGGTGCTGAATCTCGCCGGGCATCAAGGAGCGGTCACGTCGTCGGCGATGACGACCGACGGTGCATTCTTCGTGACCGGTGGAGCTGACAAGCTGTTGAAAGTTTGGACAGCGGCGGATGGCAAGCCCGCTCGTGACATTGCGGGCAGCACGGCCGCGATCACGCGGGTCGATGTCCGTAAGGACAACATGCAGGTCGCGGCGGCCGATGCGAATGGCGTCGTGCGGCTGTTCAACTTCGCTGACGGAGCCGCTCAGCAAGTGCTCGGAGCTCACACCGGCGAGATCACTGGCTTGGCCTACGCCCCGAACAACGCCTTCTTTCTGACGGCCGGAGCGGACGGGTTCGTCAAACGCTGGCCGGTGCAAGTGCCGGCGCTGATCAACATCGCCGGGCATGGCGACGTCATCAACGCGGTCGCGCTGCGGCCCGACGGCAACTGGATCGCGACCGGCTCGAACGACAAGACGGCTCGGCTGTGGGACCGGAACAACGGGCAGCCGATTCGGAATCTCGATGGGCATCCGGAAGCAGTCACCGCGATCGCCTTCAGCCCGAATCAAGCCTGGGTGCTGACCGGCTGTGCGGACAAGATTGCTCGGCTGTTCGATGCCAACAACGGGCAACTCGTGAAGGCGTTTGCCGCTCAAGCCGGAGCGATCACTGCCGTCGCCGTGCATCCGAATCATCAAGAGATCGCTGTCGGCGACGCGACCGGCGCGGTGAAGATTTACAAGACCGCGGACGGTGCCGAAGTCCGTGTACTCGCGCCGCACGGTGGACCAGTCAGCGGAGTCGCGTATCTCCCGAACAGCGCGAACCTCGTTACGGCTAGTCACGATAAGACGGTCAAGATTTGGAACGCCGCCGACGGCGCGCTGGTCCGCAAGATTGACGTGCCCGATGCTGCAACCAGTCTTGCCGTCAGCGTCAACAATCTGTTGCTCGCGGTCGGTTCGAACGACAAGCAAGTCCGCGTTTTCAACATTGCGGACGGAGCCGCTGTTGCTGCGTTCGCCGGTCACGCCGACAAAATCACCGGTGTCGACTTCACTCGCGACGTCACCAAGCTCGTCTCATCGAGTGCCGACGGCAGCGTGCGTGTCTGGGATCTGACCGCGAAACGCCAACTTCAATACTTCGTGAATCATGCCGGAGCCGTCAGCGGTGCGGCGTTTCATCCGGACAACAAAACGATCATCTCGGCCGGAGCGGACAAGACAATCAAAGTCGACGCGGTCTCGGTGGTGTCGGTCTTCGTTGCCGATGACAAGCGGATCAACGATCTCGCCGTCGCCTCCAACAGCGCGTGGCACGCGACTGCTCACGAAGATGGTTCGGTGAAATTATGGGACGCCTCCGCCGGCACCTTGATGCGTCCGTTCCCCGGCATTCAAGGCCGAGCGTTGTCGGTTGCAATCAGCCCGAACGCGCAGCAACTCGCGGCCGGTGGAGCGGACAAGTCGATCCGCGTTTGGAACATCAACAACGCCCAAGCTCAGGTCCGATTTGAGACTCCCGCTGAAGTCACTCGGCTGAGCTTCAGTCCCGACAACACAAAGCTGCTCACCAGCGGAGCCGACAACGCACTGCGAGCAGTCGATCCGACGCCGCCGAATCCGCAACCGGCCGAAGCGCCGCTCCGTCCGATCGCACAAACTTTGACCGGACACACGGCCGCGATTGGTTCAGTTGTGCTCGCTCCGAACAATCGCACGGCGATCACCGCCTCGGCCGACGGCACCGCGAAGACATGGGACATCGCCGCCGCGACCTTCACCGCGAACCTCGCGGGTCATGCGTCGCACATCTATGGACTGGCCTTCAGCAGCGACGGCAAGCAACTGGTCTCGGCGAGCAACGACAAGACCGTCCGCTTGTGGGACGTCGAAAAGAAAGTCGCCGTCCGAGTCATCAGCACTCAACAACAGCCGGTCTACGGAGTCGTCTTCACTCCCGACAATAAATCGCTCGTCATCGCCGGCGGAGACAAAACGGTCAAACTCTTGAACGTCGAGAACGGCGCGGAATTGCGAGTCTTCAAAGGTCCGGAGTTTCCGGTCTACACGGTCGCCCTCAGTCCCGACGGCCGCACGATTGCCGGTGGTGGTGTTGGACTCGGACCCAATCGGCCGATCTTCATCTGGAACATCGACTCGCCTGATGCGGTGAAGAAGCTCGACGGCCACAAAGACGACGTCTATCGAGTTCGCTTCAACGCCGCCGGCAACAAGCTGCTCAGCGTCGGCTACACCGGAGCCATCAACGTCTGGGACATCGCCGCCGGCAAGCCGGTCTTCTCGTCGAAGCTGCCGACGATCACCTACGGCGGCAACTATGTCGCCGCCGGTGCTCGCATCGCCGCGACCGCGACCGACGGGAAGACTTACTTTCTTGATCTGCCGGCGGAGGCACGTTGAAACAACACGCGGTTAGACCGGCACCGGTAGCAAACCCAAATCGGTGGCGATCTCTCGCAGCGCGGCGATGCAGAATGCGATGTGCTCATCAAGGTCCACGCCGAGATTCGCTGCTCCCTCGGTGATATCTTCGCGATGAACGGCGGCGGCGAACGAGGCTTGTTTCATCTTCTTGCGGACGCTCTTTGGTTCAAGTTCCTCCAACCGATTCGGCCGCACCAGCGCGCACGCTGTGATGAAGCCGCATAGCTCGTCGCACGCGAACAACGCTTTGTCGAGCAGCGAGACGCGCGGACAATCGGGCAAATAGCTGGCATGTGACTTGATCGCGTAGATGATTTCGTCGGAGTACCCGCGCTCCTTCAGGAT
>JAYVQJ010000779.1:0-5692 GCA_043777235.1 Planctomycetia bacterium | reverse complement strand
TCGTCTTCCTGCCGGGACAGCGCGAGATTCGGGAGGCGGCTCGCGAGTTGGAACCGCTCGCGAGGCAGCACGATCTGTTCGTGATGCCGTTGTTCGGCGAGTTGTCGCCGGAGCAACAGGACGCCGCATTGCAGCGACAGCCGAAGCGAAAGGTCGTGCTCGCGACGAACGTCGCTGAAACGTCAGTCACGGTCGATGGCGTCACGGCGGTCATCGACACGGGACTCAGCCGGCAATTGCGATTCGATCCGAACGTCGGCTTGGATCGACTTGAATTGCTGCCGATCTCGCGAGCGAGTGCCGAACAACGTGCCGGACGAGCCGGGCGACAACAACCAGGACTCTGCGTGCGTCTGTGGAGTGAAGCCTCGCATCGCGCGCGGCCGGAGCAGACGCCGCCAGAGATTCAGCGAGTCGATCTGGCCGGGCCGGTGCTGCAACTCAAAGCTTGGGGCGAAGTCGATGTGCTCGCGTTTCCGTGGTTCGAGCCGCCGCGTGCCGAGTCGATCGAACACGCCGAGTCCGTACTGAGACGACTCGGTGCGATTGACTCCCACGGCGCGGTGACGGAGTTGGGAACGACGCTCGCGAAGCTGCCGGTACATCCGCGATTGGGGCGGCTGTTGGTTGAAGGGACGCGACTTGGACAACCTGAGCGCGCGGCGTTGGCCGCCGCGTTGTTATCGGAACGCGATCCGTTTGAGTCGCACGCGAGCCGCGTGCGCCACAACGCGGCGAGTGAATCCGACGTGCTCGATCGAGTCGAAGCGTTGGAAGAGTTTCAGCGAACAGGCCGCGAGACGACGTCGTTCGGCAGCCTCGCTCGCGTTGCGGCGCAGTTCGTTTTACAGACGAAAGACCAGCTTTGGAGTGCGGTGTGTCAGCACCGCTTTGGATCCTTTTCGTTTGAGCCTCGCAACGCGACGAAGTTGAAAGACATCCAAAGCGGTGCTGACATACCGCACTCCAAGGAAGAGGCGTTGCTCCGCGCCCTCCTCGCCGCATTCCCGGATCGCTTGGCGAAGCGGCGTGAGCCGAACAGTCCGCGCGGCATCATGGTCGGAGGTCGCGGCGTGAAGCTCGCGCCGCAGAGTCGAGTCACTCAGGCCGAGTTGTTCTTGTGCCTCGACGTCGAAGGGAGTGGCAGCGAAGCGCTGGTGCGATCCGCATCGGCCGTCGAACGCAGTTGGCTGCCCGACAACATGTTGACCGTCGGCACGGACGTCTTCTTCGATGAGTTGAGCGGCCGCGTGCAGGCTCGGCGGCGAGTCAGTTGGGACGATTTGATTTTGGAGGAGTCTCCGGCTTCGCTGCCTGACGACGACTCGGTCGCGCGGATGTTGGCCGAGGCCGCGACGACACATTGGGATGACTTGCAACCAAAGGAGGATTCGCCCGCCGCACGATTCCTCGCTCGCGTTCATTGTCTGCGCGAATGGTTGCCGGAGTTGAATCTTCCGCTGTTCGACGACGCGCGGTTGCAATCGCTGTTGCCGAGCCTGTGCCTCGGTCGTCGGTCGCTCGCCGAGCTACGAAATGCTCCGTGGCTGGAGACCATTCAAGCTTCGCTGACGCCCGCGCAATGGCAGGCGGTTGAGCGAGAAGCTCCCACGCATCTGACCGTTCCCAGCGGCAGCCGCATCGCGATGGAGTACGAAGTCAGCCATCCGCCGATTTTGGCCGTGCGCATTCAGGAAATCTTCGGCCTGCGCGAAACCCCGCGAGTCGCTCGCGGCCGAGTCCCCGTGCTGTTGCACTTGCTGGCCCCGAACCATCGGCCACAACAAGTCACCGACGACTTGCCCAGCTTTTGGGCCAACGCCTATCCGGTCATTCGCGGCGAACTCCGCCGCCGCTACCCACGTCACCCCTGGCCCGACGATCCGCTGACGGCTATAGCGGTGAGGAAGTAGGGCAGTGCAAAGTGAAGAGTGCAAAGTGCAAAGTGCAAAGTGCAAAATTGGTCTGTGATATTGTTCACTTTGCACTCGTCACTCTTCACTTTGCACTGAGCTTTGGACCGGAGCCTGCGGTTTAACCCATCGGGTTGAACTGCACCGGACGACATCTGGCGTTCGACGCGGCTTGCCCGAAGGCTCGTCACGCGGAGCGATGACGGCTACGTTGTCTCGGCCGAACGCCACCCGCGCGAGACGACTTAAAGTGCCGCAGGCAATTTGGCATTGTGAGCCGAAATTCCAAGTTGTGCCCGCACCGCCATTCCGTCTTTGGCCGTGCGGCACACTTCACTGTTCGCCGAAATGAAGCACATGCACCACTTCCGAAGCTATTCGACAGTTGCAGTCCTGGCGATTGTCATGATGTCAGACCCGCGGCTGACAGCGGACGAACGCACTGACCGCGAGCGAACGACACGGATCGAATGTCTTATTGAGCTGCTAGCCTCCAAGAATCATCCGCCTAAGATTCGTGGCAACGCAAGACGTGGAGAGGATCAGACGATTCAATTCTCCAGCGACTACGATATGTCTCTTCAAGTTCCTGTCTACCTCGCCATCAAGGAGTTGTTGGCCGAAGAGGAAGCCGCCGTCGATCTTCTCGTGGCCCATCAAGGCGATGAGCGCTACTCTTTCTCACTGAATTCCGATGCGGACTACAACATTACCGTTTCGCAGGCCTGCGAACGGATTGCGAGAAAAAAACTCCTTGCGTATGAGCCGGAATTAAAACTCATCACGGGATTGCAATACGGGACTTATCCCGCTGATCAGCAAGTGCCGTTCAAGACTTGGTGGAGCAAGAACAAAGAGCGTGGACTGGCCAAGTTGCAGATCGAAGCAATCGATGAACAAATCAAGCTCATGGCAACCGTTGATGGAGCGACGGCTTTGCCGCCGCATCCGCAGGCACGTCGACTCCCGCTCGATGAGTTCAATCGCCATCGTGACGCGAATCTGCAGACGCTCAAGGCAATCCGACAATGTGTAGAGGCGACCGGCGCGCCCTACCGGGCCAAGACGCTGGACGAAGCTTACAGTTGCTTTTTCGGACTGCCTTGGACAGGCCGCCGACACAACAAGTGAAGTTGAATGTGACAGCCGGCAGAGCCGGCCCCCACGGCTGCTGAGCAATGTCATTCGGTGGCCTGAGCAATCATTCCTCACAGGGTTGAATCTCATGCACCGTCTGCTAGCTGCCATCGTGGAGGACGACCGGGCGACGGTGAAGGAATTGCTCAAGCGAGATGGCGGACTGGCGACGGGGCTCGTCACGGAGGCTCGGTTCTACGACTCGAAGATTTTTCATTGGATCTACGTCGGAGATACCGCGCTGCACTTCGCCGCGGCGGGTTATCGAGTGGAAATCGTGCGCGGGTTGCTCGCGGCCGGGGCGGACCTGAACGCGGCCGGCAATCATCGACGCAGCACTCCGTTGCACTATGCGGCGGACGGCTTCATCACCGGCCCGGTGTGGGACGCCCAGCGAGTGTGGCCCGGCGTCGCCGACGCCGGGAATGCCGGTTTCGGCGAAACCGGCCGACGACAATGCGACACGCTCCGCTGCCTGCTCGACGCGCGGGCCGACCTCCAGGTTCAGGACAAAAACGGCGCGACCGCGTTGCACCGAGCGGTGCGGACTCGCTGTGCCGCCGCTGTCCAATTCCTGCTCCAGGCCGGTGCCGATCCGACGCGGAAAAACAAACCCGGCTCCACCCCGTTCCACCTCGCCGTGCAAGACACCGGCCGAGGCGGCTCCGGCGCAGACGTGGCCCGAACGGCTCAGCGACAGATCATCGAAGCGTTTTTGTCGTTGGGCGTCAGCACGTCGCTCAAAGACGGCAACGGCAAATCCGTGTTGGATTGTGCTCGGAGTGATTGGATTCAGAAGCTGCTGTCCGAAAGTAGCCATCACCGCTCCGCGTGATGAGCCTTCCAGCAAGCCGTGTCGGACGCTTCAAAACCCTTCGTAAGTCAAAGGCGAAAGGCTCGTCACGCGGAGCGATGACGGCTACGTTGGTGCGGCGATGTCACAGCTTCGCGCTGCAACCACCGCCGCTGCAGCCGCAGGCGGCGACTGAGGCGGCGACTTCCAGAACCGAATTGAAGAGCACGTTGAACTCGCGGCCTTGGCCGAGTTCCGAGGCCAGCACGCCCAAATCGTCGGTCGGCGCGCCGAGGAAGTACAGCACGAGTGTCTTCCCGTTGAAGAGCAATTCCCCATCGACCACATCGACGGCGACGCGGGGTAACACATCCTTACCCCAGAAACCCACATTTTGACTTTGCTCAAAATGGTCGGGCGCGCGGGATTCACTTCAACGTATTTCGGAATCGATGTCGATGAAAGACAAAAACATCGCTAATTGTTTTCATCGGTGCGCGCAAACAGTCGTAATGTTGGTCAGCCCGGGCGATGTGGACGCTCACTCGTCGCGCTGCCGCTGATGGCTTCCAAGCAAAGTGAAACGCGCATGCTAGGCCAAGTAGACGGTAAGGTCCGAGGACTGCTCGACCGCAATTCCAAGGCGATGAGTTTGGCAATCGGACGCACGCATTGTATCAGTCCAGCCAAAGCACAAGTCTTCGAGGCGGCCAAGAGTTACCTTGAATGCGGTCTGTCATTGATCCCAATATCAACCAAAGGGAACAAGAAGCCGGCCTATGAATTACTTGCTCGCGGGTGGTGGCCCGCAAGGAACAAATACAGGTGGCCTCGGCGCTACTATGAAAACGTCATGCCGACGCTGAAGGAACTCCGGGCTTGGTTTCTCGAAAGCGACCCAAGAAAACAGTATGGAATCGGTGTTGTGAGCGGCAGAGTCAGTGGCGGGCTGGAGGTACTTGATTTCGATAACGCGGAGAGAGTCGAACCCTGGTCGAGCCTTGTCGAACAAGACACACCGGGACTCTTGAAACGTCTGGTCTGTGTCCAGACACCGCGGCCGGGCATCCACTTGTATTACCGTTGTGCTGCATTTGAGCGCAGCCAGAAGTTGGCCCTTGTTCCCAACCCGGAAAACTCCAATAGCCGTCCAGTGTGTGAGATCGAGACGAAGGGTGAGACGGGCTACCTGTTGGCCCCATTCTCGCCAGCCCAATGCCATCCAACCTCTCGCTGCTATTCATTTCTTGAACATCGAGACTTTTCCGCGATCCCGACCATCACCGCAGAAGAACGCCACGTCCTTCTCAAATACGCACGATGTTTCAATGTTTGGAAAAAACCCAAGCAAGGCTTTTTCGCGAGGACTCATGCACTGCTTCACAGGAAGTGAGACAAGTGTCAGTGACGTTTATGCCTTCGCACCGCAACCGCCGCCGCCGCAGCCGCAGGAGGCGACCGGGGCCGCGACTTCCAAAACTGAATTGAAGAGCACGTTGAACTCGCGGCCTTGTCCGAGTTCCGAGGCCAGCACGCCCAAAGCGTCGGTGGGTGAGCCGAGGAAGTACAGCACGAGTGTCTTCCCGTTGAAGAGCAATTCCCCATCGACCACATCGACCACATCGACCACATCGACGGCAACGCCGCGAGCCGCGATGACTCGGCCAGACGCCGAAGCCTCGCATTGGCCTCAACAACTTTCGACGAGTCGCCATAATACGGATCGCAAGAAATAACTGCGCGTTTGCCTGTTCGGCTCGTCACGCGGAGCGGTGACGGCTACGTAGCCATCATCGCTCCGCGTGATGAGCCGAGCGCTTCACACAGCGCAGTTATTTTCTGCGATCGG
>JAYVQJ010000778.1:0-5696 GCA_043777235.1 Planctomycetia bacterium | reverse complement strand
GCGGCGGCCTTGTGTCGCGTTCGGACCGTCTTTGAGCGTGGCTGGCTGGCCTGCTGAGGAAGCGTCATCGGGCGACAAGCCAACTTGGCGAGCGTGCCGCACGACTTGTTCCGCTTTGATGGCAAGTTTCGCCTCTTCACGTGCCAGCTTGGCGCGTTGCAGCGACAGGTCAACTTCCGCGACACGCAGTTTCTCTTGCAGTCGATTGCGCAGGCTCATTAGTTCTTGATGCAAATCCTCGGGGACGGAATTGAGCGTGTTCCAATCTGGGAACTCGGTGCTCGCGTCCGGTGAGCTGAGTCGGCGCAACAAAGTCGAAATGAATTCATCGCGGCTGCGGATGGCCTCGATCAGCGTCGCCTGATCGGCCACGTCGACGTCGACAGCAACTGGTGGTTCGGGCAAAGGCTGCGGTGCCGATCGTTCGACGGACACGACAGCTTCACTCGCTGGCGGCTTGGCCGCTGGCGATTCGTTGGGCGCAGCCGGTGTCGCGGCTGGCGTCGGTGAGGTGAGCGTGGACGGGTTGTAGCTTTCTCCCGCTAACATCGCGGCTTTGATCGCTTCCCATCCGCTCTTCGCTGGTTCGGTTCCCGAAAGATCTGCTGCTGCCGATGCGCTGCCCGACGATTTCGATGAACTGCTGGTGGCTGCTTTGAAGTTTGACGATGCCGATGTAAGCGCGCTGCTCGAAATGGGCGCGGTCACGCCTGACGCAACGAGGTCGTGTAGTTCAGAGATTTGTGATTCAATGCGAGTCAGCATCTGAGTCGCGTGAAGTTCTTCCCATTGTTCAAGCAACTGACTCATCTGCGCGGACATCTGTTGCTGATTCTCAATCAGCTCGGGCGGGACGCTGCTGCTGACCGCACCGCTTCGTCCGCCACCTGTGCGTTGCAGTCGGTCGAGTTGATCGGCCGCCTGTTCCAATCGCTGCGTCAGCATCTGCACGACTTGGTCTCGCTCTTTGAGCGAGTCTTGCAGTGTTTGGACTCGCTTCTCGTAAGCGGCGGCGAGTGGTTCACCGGTCAGTTCGGTCGGTGCAGAACGCAATCCGACAGCAGACTTCGGAGTCTCCGAAGCCGTCACGGAAATGCCACCCGTTGAACTTCCAACGGTTTTGGTGGGGATCGACATGGAATCTTTCTCTGACCTGATTTGTGGCTGACACGGCTCGCGTCGGCATTGCGGATGAGAACAGAGTTCGCCACGAAATGGGAAACAACGGAACGTCGAAAGTTAGGTCAAAGAATGGCCAATCACGGGAACGGTTCCCCGCGACGAATCACGAAGCGGTTCCGGTCGCAATGGTACTGACGATTGCGATCATCGTGCGGATCGTTCTGTCGCTCATCATCTGCGGACTTGTTCCCATTTTGCCGCTGCTACGTTGTAGAGCGAGAGGTTCGCCATGTGCATGGCCGATTCGGATTTCGAGGATGGGATTTCGAGTTTTCGCCCAAGCGTTCGTTCGTCCGAGCGTTTGCCACTCGCGGCGGAGACTCGTATCATCCCGCCCCATTCACGACCTTCAAAAACCTCGAACCCCAACGAATCATGGCCAAGATCACCTTTGTCAACGAGAAGAAAACGATCGACGTCGAACCGGGCAGCAACTTGCGCAAGGTCGCGCTCGAGAATGGCGTGCCGCTGTATTGGGGACCGCACAAATATGTCAATTGCATGGGCTTCGGCCAGTGCGGCAGTTGCAAGGTGCTGATCACCAAAGGCGAAGACAACGTCAGCAAGCCTGGCCTGTGGGAACGCTTCCGTATTCTGGCCGGCCCGTTGCTGTTCTTCTGGCGGCTAGGTAACGAGAAGAAGCTGCGACTTTCGTGTCAGTGCCAAGTCCAAGGCGACATCGAAGTCGTGACGACTCCCAACGGCAACTGGCACGGCGAACGCTTCTGGGGATAGCGCGTGGTTGCCGCGCTTGCTCATCCGGGCGGGACTCGATCAAAAGTCCGCGCTCTTCGGCACGCGCGGGAACGGGATGCAATCGCGGATGTTGCCGAGTCCGGTGACGAGTTGGATCAATCGCTCGAAACCCAGGCCGAATCCGGAATGCGGGACGGTGCCGTAGCGACGCAGATCGACGTACCACCAATACGTCTCCGGATCGAGATGGCACTCCTTCATCCGTTCGAGCAGCACGTCGAGCCGCTCTTCACGCTGACTGCCGCCGATGATCTCGCCCACGCGCGGCACCAGCACGTCCATCGCTCGGACCGTTTTGCCGTCGTCGTTGCAGCGCATGTAAAACGGTTTCAACGTGCGCGGGTAATCGAACAGGATCACCGGTTGCTTGAAGTGCTGCTCGGTGAGGAAGCGTTCGTGCTCAGATTGCAGATCGCCGCCCCATTCGACTTGGTATTCAAACTTCTGGCCGGACGATTTCAGCAACTCGACCGCTTCGGTGTACGGCAGGCGGATGAAGTCGTGGTCGAGAATGTTCTGCATTGTCGAGAGTAATTCGTGCTTTTCGTCGATCCGTTCGTTGAAGAACGCCATGTCTGCTTCGCAGTTCTTAAGGACGTCACCGATGACCGATTTGATGAACGACTCGGCAAGCTGCATGTTGTCGGTCAATTCGTAGAACGGCATCTCCGGCTCGACCATCCAGAACTCGGCGAGATGCCGCGTCGTGTTGCTGTTCTCCGCGCGGAATGTCGGGCCGAACGTGTAACAGTCGCCGACGGAGGTCGCGAAGATCTCCGCTTCGAGCTGCCCACTGACCGTCAGCGACGCCGGCTTCGCAAAGAAGTCGAGTTCAAAATTCACCGGCCTTCCCGACGCGGCCAGCTTGTGCAGGTCGAGCGTCGTGACCTGAAACATCTGCCCGGCCCCTTCGCAGTCGCTCGTCGTGATGACCGGCGTTTGGATGTAAACGAAGCCGCGCGACTGAAAGAATTGGTGGATCGCCGCCGAAGCTGCGTTCCGCACGCGAGTGACTGCTCCGAACGTATTCGTCCTCGGTCGCAGGTGCGCGATCTCGCGGAGGAACTCCATCGAGTGCCCCTTCTTTTGCAGCGGATATTTCAACGGGTCCGCCTCGCCGAGAACTCGCAGCGTCTTGGCGTGAACTTCGATCCGCTGCCCCTTGGCGGGCGAGTCTTTGATTTCACCTTCGATGGCGATGCTCGCCCCGGTCGTGACATGCTTGATCGCATCGGCATATCCCGGCACGCTGGCATCAATCACGACCTGCAAATTGGCGAGGCAACTGCCGTCGTTGAGTTCGACGAACGAAAACGCTTGTTTGGAATCTCGCCGCGTGCGAACCCAGCCTCGCAGATCGACGACTTGTCCGGCCAGACCGGCTTTCAATGCCTGTGCAACTTTCATTCGAATCACGTCAGCACTCCTTCGTGATGAGAAATCAACCTTGTTCACGCGTAGTGCAATCGACCTTTGGCCTCAGGAATCGGACGTCCCAATTCCTTGGCGGTCTGTAGCCATTCGCGGCTAATTTGACGCACGCTTTTGAGCGCCGCCTCATAGGTCTTCCCATCCGCCATGCAGCCGGGCAGTTCAGGAACCTCCGCGATGAAGGCTTGGTCTTCTTCGCTCCAGTAAATGATGACTTCGTAATTCATGGTAGCTCCAAACGATATTTGTGGATCAATTGTCGAACCTGGCGAACTTGATACGGCTTGGCCAAGCCCCGCTTTGGCTGCAGGTTGATGATCTCGGCGATGTTTTCTTTTGAGAAGATGCGATGGCTTCCTCGGCTGCGCTCATCGAATCCCAACGCACGCACCACTCGGCATAATTCATCAAAGCGAAGGCTCTGATCGCTGCGACCAATGAGGATTTCAGCAAAGAGATTTCGGACGCTGCTCATTCTGAATGACTCGCTCAACTTGGATTTGCGCGGAGGCTAGGCTTTTCTTTGCGGCGAGTCGAGATTCCGTCGATGAGAAATGCTTTGCGACAAATTCCCTCGCAACATCCGCGCCGCGAAGCGAGCCTGACGATAGACTGTTCGTCCGTTGCGGGCCAAATCGGTCAGGTCACTCCTGGGAGCCGCTCATGCTGGCGAAGTTGTTTTCCTATTCTCTGCTGGGTATCGACGCGAAGCCGGTCGAGGTGGAGGTCGATATCTCGCCCGCTTCGATGCCGCGCACGGTACTCGTCGGCATGGCCGAGACGGCGGTGAAGGAGAGCACGCACCGCGTCGAACGAGCACTCGTCAACTGCGGATATTCGCGGCCGATTGACCGCGTCGTCATCAATCTCTCACCGGCGGAGCTTCCGAAGGACGGTGCTTCTTTCGATTTGCCGATCGCGCTGGGGATCATCGTTGCCTGTGGACAACTGGTGCGTGATCGGCTGAATGATTTCGCGGCGGTGGGCGAACTGGCACTCGACGGAACCGTCCGTCCTGTGCGTGGGGCGTTGTCGATGGCGATCGCCGCGCGCGAGCAAGGCAAGCGCGGGTTGCTTGTACCCGTTGAAAACGTCCCGGAAGCATCAGTCGTCGATGGCATTCAAGTCATTCCGGTCGGCACACTGACCGAAGCTGTTGGATTTCTGTCCGGCGAATTGGAGATCGAACCCGCCTCGTTCAGTTGGGATCAGGCGGTCTCCACGTTTGGACTTTACGACGTCGATTACTCGGACGTGAAAGGCCAAGAGTCGGCGAAGCGAGCGGTCACCGTGGCCGCCGCTGGCACGCACCACTTGCTGATGATCGGCTCGCCGGGGACTGGAAAGACGCTGCTGGCTCGACGATTGGTGACGATTCTGCCGCGGCTCAGTCCCGAAGAAAGTTTGGAGACAACACGCATCTGGTCGGCGGTTGGGCGGCTCGAACGCGGACAATCTTTGATTCTGCAACGCCCGTTTCGTTCGCCGCATCACACAATCAGTGAGGCGGGCTTGGTCGGCGGTGGCAGCACGCCGGCACCGGGCGAAATTAGTCTCGCGCATCACGGAGTCTTGTTTCTCGATGAGCTGCCGGAATTCAATCGTCGCACACTTGAAGTGATGCGTCAGCCGCTCGAAGAGAACAACGTCACGATCTCGCGAGCGATGGGCAGCGTGACATTTCCGGCGAACCTGATGTTGGTTGCGGCCATGAATCCGTGCCCGTGCGGTTATCGTGGCGACCCCAAGCGGAACTGTCAGTGCAATCCAATGCAGGTCGAACGCTACCTCGCCAAGATCAGTGGGCCGCTGTTGGATCGGATCGACATTCATATCGAAGTCCCAGCGGTGCCGTTTCGTGAAATCGCCGACAGTCAACCGGGCACGTCCAGCGCGACGATGGTTGAGCAAGTGAAGGTCGCCCGCGAGATTCAGAATCGACGCTTCAGTAATCTGGCCGGGATGTGCAACGGCAAGATGTCGACTCGGCAGATTCGTCAGTACTGCAAGCTGGTGCCGGAAGCGGAAGCGCTGATCCGGCAGGCGATGGAAGAGATGGGCTTCTCGGCTCGTGCTCACGACAAGATTCTGCGAGTCGCACGCACGATCGCCGACCTCGCGAAGAGCGACGCGATCCAGCCTGAGCATCTGCACGAAGCGATCAATTTCCGCACGCTCGATCGGACGTACTGGGCGTCGTGAAAAAACCAACGAGACGTCAAAACGATTGAAGCCTGTAAGGCCATCATTGGCGTTTCAGGCTTCAATCACTTCCCAGAGGCAACGAGGTCGCCGCAAAGTACCGACGGCCTATTCCCGCGCACCAC
>JAYVQJ010000777.1:0-5706 GCA_043777235.1 Planctomycetia bacterium | reverse complement strand
GACCTTCAAGCCGAGCGATTGTTCGAGCGCCTTGCGAACCGTCTCGACTTGCTTGTGCGCCTGCGAATGCTCAACGCGGTTGCGAGCGTCTCGCGCGTAACTGGCCAGGAACCAAGCCACGTCCTTCGGATCGGTCAGCGGAACCGGCCGCCGTAGACAACGCTCCAGAAAATCGAGCAGCCGCTCGCCGTGTTCTTTGACCGCCTGTTCCGGGTGCGCGGCGAGTTGCCAGAACTCTTTCTCACTGGCAGCGAGCCGATAGAACTCATGCCGAACCGGCTTGCCTTGATGGTCGCGACCAATCAGCGCGAACTCGCGAAAGTTGGTCACCAAGACTTGATGGTGCTGCTCCCAATATCGCGAGACCTGTTCACCCGCAACCGTTTTGGAAAGATCGTGCCCGAACGGCTTGGCCTCAATGACGCCGCGAGCCGGTTTCTGTCCCGGCAAGGGATCGCCTTCGCCTTTGGAAATCTGGTCCTGCGTGAACAAACCACCGTCCGGCATGTTGCCGCCTTGGTTCTGCAAGCTCATGAAGCAACGCACACGCGGCTTCTTCAGTTTCTGCCCGACCGCATTCAACAGTGTTTCCAATGGCCCATAGAAACTCGTCTCTGGAGTGACGGCACCGGTTCGGTGCCGAGCACGACAGTCCTCCAAGTACGCGGCAACGGGATGATTATTCATGGAGTGGACCGCCAATGGACTTCAAATGCTGCGTTTGGGTCAACGCTTACCAGGAGAGGCAAGAAAGACGTGGTATTGGTTGATCTTGCGTGAGGCGAGTGACATCGGAGTTTTGCTCTGTCCAGTTTGTGATCGCACTGCTCCCGCATTGTAATGCTCCACCATCAGGCGGCTCGCTTCGCCGCAGAGTTTTTTCGTGGCCCCCGAAACTTTCCGTCGCGTGAATCGAGAACTCGGCACGACCGCCGCCGTGATCACGCATAACGCTGCCAGTGCCGATATGGCCGGCCGAGTGATTCACCTCTCCGACGGCCACATCAGCAGCGTCCATCGGAACACAAAGAAGATCTCACCGAGCGAACTGCGGTGGTGACGATTGAATGGCTACCCCCACAAAACCTCTTGCCGGATAACATTCCCAAAATCACGCGTGCAAAAGGCACTCGTGTTTCGGATAAAGACTCTCATCGTCAGTCGTTTCAGTGTCATCACCTGTTCGTTCCCCGGGCAATTTCCATGACCTCTTCCGTTCCACTCAATCGTCGTGCGGTTCTCAAAGGTTTGGCGGGAGTTGCACTGG
Source organism: Planctomycetia bacterium (assembly GCA_043777235.1). GTDB lineage: Bacteria > Planctomycetota > Planctomycetia > Planctomycetales > Planctomycetaceae > SXKJ01. Next base: position 4,439 of record JAYVQJ010000777.1, on the reverse strand, counting down.
CTCTGCCGCTGTTGGAGGCGATGGGGAAGGAAGTCGCAGCGAAGATTCCGCGGCGGTTTTGTGCGATGTACACGGCTAACGGGATGTCGTTGCCGAATCCGAAACATGGGATCGACGAGTGGAGTTGGTTTCCACAGGTCGAGGGACGAGCGTTTGAATTTGGAAAATCGACCGAACCGCTCGGCGCGTTTCGAGAGAAGCTCAGCTTTCTCGGCGGATTGCATCATCCGAACGGGACGAAGGCCGACCCGCATTTGTGCTCGGACATGTGGCTGACCGGTGCTCCGTTGCATAACCCGAAGCCGGGGATGTTCAACTCGGTGGGGCTGGATCAAGTGGTGGCTCAGCACACGAAGCAATTCTGTCGGCAGCCGTCGCTGGTATTGTCGATTGATGCGGGAGTTGGCTTTCTCTCGCGCACGGGAACGATCTCGTACAACCTCGAAGGGAAGCCGATCCCGGCTGAGAACAATCCACGGCGCGTGTTCGATCGGCTGTTCCGAGGCGATCGAGCGTCACTCGTCGTACAGCGAGAGCAGCTTCAAAAGCGGATCAAGCTCGTCGATGCCGTGTTGGAAAGTTCGAAGGCGCTCAACAAACAGCTTGGCCAATCCGACCGCGAGAAGATGGATCAGTACCTGACGTCGCTGAATGAAATTGAGGCGAGGCTGACCGCATCCGAGAAGTGGATCGACATCCCGTTGAAGACGCAGGATTACTCGCACCTCAACCTGGACGCGAACTCGGAAGGAGAGCCGCGCGAGTACTACCGCAATATGTTGGACTTGATCGCTCTGGCGTTCGACGCGGATATCACGCGGTCGGTCGCGTTCATGCTCAACCGCGAAGACGGCATGGGGATCAGCGACACCTTCCCGCTGAAGCTCGGGCTGACTCGCACGCATCACAATCTGTCGCACGCCGAAGACAAACCAGGCCAATTGGAATTTGCGAAATACGACCTGTTCCTCAGCGAGCAGATTGCTCACTTCCTCCGCCGCTTGGAGGAATACAAAGACCCGAACGGCCCGGTACTCGACAACACGATTGTCCTCTTCGGCAGCGGTGCCAGCACGACGCACTCTCCGAAGAATCTGCCGACGCTGATTGCAGGCGGAGCCAACATGGGACTCAAGCACGGCACGCACTGGCGCGGCAAAGATGCGCGGTTGTCGAATCTCTACTTGAGCATTCTGCGTTCGATGCAGATCGAAGAACCGTCGTTTGCCGACAGCACGGGAACTCTGAGTGATGCCATCTTCTCAGCAGCGTAAAGCCTGACGAAGACCGCAATCACGCGGCAGTTTAGGAACGGGGCTCGGAAAATCAGCCGGAACGCGCTAGCGGCCGGTTCGGAATATCGATCGACTCTGGAACCGGACGCTAGCGCGTTCCGGCTGATAAGTCTGCTGAATACCGAGAAGTCTTCACGGCCCCATTCCTTCCGCCATGTTGCCGTCTGGCAACGTCTCGTTGGCATCGGCTCAACAGGGTCAAGCGACCTGTTGAAGCCTTGGAAAATTTGAATGAACTTCAGCGCGTGAGTTTTCAACGGGCAAACCTCAGCTAAACTTGGCAACCTTTGGCGGTTGTACTGGTCAGGTAAATTGACGCTCAAAACGTCGATGCTGACCGTACTTCGCCGAGTCGGCACGCTCCGGGATGTCCCCGAAGAAGTGGTTCGCAAAGTCCCCCAAGTCCGAGCGAGAAGGTGGCGTATGAAATCTTTTGATTGGCGTCGCGGTTGGTTGAGTATTGCTGGTTTGCTGCTGGCGATCACGGTCGCTGCGGGCGAAGTGCAAGCACAAGCACCGGATTTTCCTCCGGCGGCGGATGTGCTCAAGGACTACAAGAAGGTCGCGCCTCCGGAAGGTGATTCGTCGCTGTACGGCTTGTATGTCCGCGCGAAGGACGGCCACGTTCTGGCGGAACTGCCGCGCGACTATCTGCAACAGAAGTATTTCATGGCGATGACGATCGCCAGCGGTGCGCAGTTCGCCGGCTTGCAAGCGGGTGATCGCGTCGTTTACTGGCGACGCTATGACAAGCGACTCGCGCTGATGGACCCAAACATCGACATCCGCTCCGGCGGCGATCCGGAATCGAAAAGCTCGGTCAACCGGCTCTTCACCGACAAGCTCATCACCGAGGTGCCGATCCTCACGATGAGTCCCGAAGGTTCGCCCATCATCGACCTCAATCAACTGCTGATCGGCCAGTCGGGACTGTTCTTCGGCGGCGGACGCAGTGGTGGCGTTCGCAATCCGAACATCGTCACGATCAAGAAAGCCAAGGCGTTCAGCAAGAACGTCGAAGTTGCGTTCGAGGTTCCCAGCGGCAGCGGCCAGTTGCAAACGCTGCACTACTCGATCAGTGAAATCACGCCGAACTCGGCCTATCAGCCACGCAAGGCCGACGAACGCATCGGCTATTTCACGACCGGCTACAGCGACTACGGCAAGTACGTCACCGACGACACACGCATCCGTTACATCAACCGCTGGCATCTGGAGAAGCGTGATCCGTCGCTCAAGCTCAGCCCACCAGTCAAGCCAATCACATTCATCATCGAGCACACGACGCCAGTCCGTTATCGCCGTTGGGTCAAAGAAGGGACGCTTTATTGGAACAAGGCTTACGAGAAGGTCGGCATTGTCGGCGCGATTGAAGTCTTGCAGCAGGATGCTCAGACCGGGGCGTACATGGATAAAGACCCGGAAGACGTCCGTTGGAATTTCATTCGCTGGCTGAACAACAACGTCGGCACGGCGATCGGTCCCAGCCGCGTGAATCCTTGGACCGGTGAGATTCTTGATGCCGACATCGTGCTGACCGACGGTTGGATTCGGCATTTCAACCGACAGTTCAACGACGTGCTGCCGCAACTGGCGATGGAAGGTTTTGATCCCGATACGTTCGCGTGGTTGGCCAAGCATCCGAATTGGGATCCGCGAGTTCGACTCGCCGCGCCGTCGCAACGCAATCATGTGGCTCAGCAGATTCAACGCGATGCAGCGATGCCGTTCGCAGGGCATCCATCGACGTCGAATCGCACGGCGTTATTCGGCGACGATCCGTTCGACGGATTGCTCGGTCGCACCAGCCAAGTCAACGGGATGTGCATGGCCGGTCAAGGCAAGATGCTCGACCTCGCAATGGCTCGCATGACGTTCGACATGGCCGAAATGAGCCTCGACGAACAACAACCCGCCGCGCCCGGTGCTCCGGCTGCTCCCGAAGAGCCGAAGCTCGACGGGATGCCGGAAGCGTTCATCGGCCCGCTGCTGGCGGAATTGGTCGCTCACGAAGTCGGGCACACGCTCGGCTTGCGACACAACTTCAAAGCGTCGAGCGCCTACACGCTCGCCCAAATCAACAGCGACGAGATCAAAGGGAAGAAGCCGCTGGCTGGCTCGGTCATGGATTACCTGCCGATCAACATGCACGTCCCGGCCGATCCGAACAACAAGTCGCAAGGAGATTGGTCGATGACGGGCATCGGCCCGTACGACATGTGGGCGATCGAATACGGCTACACGTTTGCCGCTGACCTCAAGCCGATTCTCGACCGCGTCGCTGAACCGGAATTGGTCTACGCGACCGACGAGGACACGATGGGGCCGGACCCGCTCGCCCGCCGGTACGACTTCAGCAAGAACCCGCTCGATTACGCTCAGAATCAGATTCGTCTGATCAAGAAGAACCGCGAGAAGATCCTCGACAAGTTCGTCAAAGACGGGCAGTCGTGGGCGAAGGCTCGGCAAGGCTACGAACTGACCTTCAACATGCAGATGCAGACGGTCGGCATGATGGCCAACTGGTTGGGCGGAGCGTTCGTCAATCGCGACAAGAAAGGGGACAAGAACGGACGTGCTCCGATCGAACCGGTCCCCGCCGCGATGCAACGCGAAGCTCTGAAATTTACGATCGAAAACACGTTCGAGGACGCCGCGTTTGGATTGACTCCGGCGTTGCTGGCTCGGATGACCAAGGACAAGTGGATCGACGGCGACAGCTTCGACACGTCCGACGCGACGTGGCCGATCAACGATCGGATCGCCGGCTTCCAAGCCTCGATCATGTCGTCACTGCTGCGGCCGACGACTCTGCGTCGTATCTACGACAACGAGTTGACTGTTCCCGCCGATCAAGACGCGGTCACGATTCCGGAAGTTCTGACCGGCATCACCGCCAACGTCTGGCGCGAAACCGACAAGAACCCGGACAAGCCGTACACGCCGCGCGTGCCGATGATCAGCAGCCTGCGCCGCAACTTGCAGCAAGAGCATCTCGACCGCTTGATTGAGCTGACCTTGCCCGCGAAGTTCACCGACACCGAGGCCAGCAAGGCGATTTCCAACCTCGCGTTGGTTGAAGCGAAAAAGATCCTGGCCAATGTGGAGCGGATCCTGAAGGAAGCTCCCGCCAACCTCGATCCC
>JAYVQJ010000776.1:0-5712 GCA_043777235.1 Planctomycetia bacterium | reverse complement strand
AGTTTCCCGATCAACTCGCCGCGCTGGGCGGCGACAAAGACAACTATCGCTTGCCGTGGGAGAAGGCGGCCGAGAACCCGCGCTCGTACTTCGGCATCACGCGCGTCGTGCTACACGATGTCGGCGAACCGCCAAAGCCAGAAGTGACGCACTTGCGTCGGCTGTTCAAAGCGGATGTAACCCGAAGCGTCAGCGCGGGCGAATGCGTCATCGACCTATGTCTGGAATGGGCCGCTCGCCCTCGCTGACGCTTCGGGTTACTTTCAATGCCGTCCGTCTGAAGAATTAACAATCGGAGCCACCATGAGATTTCATTTCTTCCCCGCCTTGTTGGTATTCGTTGCGATATCTTCAGTCAGCGTCACAGCCGACGCTGACCCCCGCAAGCCGGCGGCGATTCAGACTCAGGACGTGCCGGTCGTCTCAGCCGAGGTCGTGGCGAAGCTGTCGCAGTATCAGAACACGCGAGCGGCGGCGTTTCGCGGATGGGCTCCGGATGGAAACGGGATGCTGATCTCGACTCGCTTCGGAAACTCCGCGCAGTTGCATTTGGTGACTCAGCCGGGCGGACGGCGTGGGCAAATCACGTTTTTTGATGAGCCGGTGTCGGGACGATTCATCCGGCAAGTGAGTGACGGAGCGTTGTTGCTCTCAGTCGATAGCGGTGGCAACGAGAACGCTCAGTTGTGGCTGCTGGACCGCCGGAAGTTTCAGAAGCGGTTGTTGAGCGATGGGCAGTCGCGCAATCTCGTCGGAGCGTGGCGGGCCGACGGCTCGGCGGTGGTCGTCGCCAACAACCGGCGTAACGGAAAGGACATGGACCTGTACCGCGTCGATCCGCGCAAGCCCGATTCCTTCGAGTTGCTGATGGAGGTCAATGGACAGACTTGGGAGGCAGATGATTGGTCACGCGATGGGAAGTGGTTGGTGCTCCGCCGGTATGTTTCGGCGAATGAGTCGTATGCCGCGCTCTTCGATGTCGAGAAGAAGATACGCACCGATCTGCCGTTGCCGACCGACGGGAAAGTGGCGATCGGTCAGTTAGCTTTCTCACCCGATGGTCGAGCGGTCTATCTCACGACGGATGCCGAGTCCGAATTCCTCCGTTTGGCTCGACTCGATCTTGCGACTCGCCAGTGGACGTGGTTGTCCGAGGGGCTCAATTGGGACGTCGATGAATTCACGGTGAATCCGGACACCGGCCGAGTTGCCTTCCTCATCAACGAACAGGGGATGAGCCGTTTGTTCGTGTGGACTCCCGAAACGGGGACGCGATCCGATTTCAATTTGCCGGTCGGAGTCGTCAGCGGGTTAGAGTTCTCCGTGGATGACGGCTCGCTGGGCTTCACGCTCGCACGATCGGATGCTCCGGCTGAGGCATATTCGTTGCGGCTGGCCGACAGCGAACTTACGCGCTGGACGTTCAGCGAAGTCGGTGGCCTTAACCCGGCATCGTTCATCGCACCGACATTGATTCAATTCAAGTCGTTCGATGGCCGACAGATTCCAGCGTTCTATTACAAGCCTCGCTCAGCGACGAAGGCCGGTGAAAAGCTGCCGGTACTCATCAGCATTCACGGTGGCCCGGAGAGTCAGTACCGGCCGATCTTCTCGGCCGCGACACAGTTTTACGCGAACGAACTCGGCATCGCGGTGCTGCATCCGAACGTGCGCGGTTCGGCCGGGCATGGCAAGACGTATTTGCAGCTCGATAATGCGGAGAAACGCGAGGACAGCGTGAAGGACATCGGCGGCCTGCTTGATTGGATTGCTCAGCAGCCGGACCTCGATCCTTCGCGAGTCGCCGTGATCGGTGGCAGCTACGGTGGTTACATGGTGCTCGCAACGCTGACGAATTTCGGAGACCGGATCAAAGCGGGAATCGACATCGTTGGCATCGCCAACTTCATCACGTTTCTGGAGAGGACCGCGCCCTATCGAGTCGATCTGCGCCGTGCCGAATACGGCGACGAGCGAAAGCCAAACATGCGAGCCGTCTTCGAGAAGATCGCGCCGCTCAACAACACCGACAAAATCAAATCCGAGCTGCTGGTCATTCACGGCCGCAACGACCCGCGCGTGCCATTCTTCGAGGCCGAACAAATCGCCGCGAAAGTCCGAGCCGGCGGCCGCTCGGTCTGGACCGTCTTCGCCGACAACGAAGGACACGGCTTCGCGAAGAAAGAAAACGCGGACTATCAACGAGCCGTCGAAGCGATGTTTTTGAAGAAACATCTGGGGTTGAAGTAGTCGTTGGGTCGCATCCGTTTTTGAGTCCCGACTGGAGCAACCGAAAAACCGAGTGGACCCGCAGGAAAAAGTAGGCAGTTTCAAAACTGGCTGCGGAGAAAGTAGACCAGTCACTCCGTGACTGGAATTTTCGAGTCACAGAATGACTCGCCGACATTTCTCTGCGGGTCGTCTTAGTTCGGAGTGTTCGGACGTAGGCGTTCAGACGACGCACAAGTTGGCTTTCGACGACATCCCGCGCCGCATACAGTGCTCGACCGAATCTCTTTCAGTTCAGTGACCGAGGCTCAGCATGTTCGACGTCGGCAACTTTCGAGCGAAGACTTGTGACGGCGTTGGTCGGCGGTCGTTTCTGCGAGCGGGTGCGGCGCTGCCGTGGATGCTCGGCGGATTTGCGGCGGACAATGTGGCTGGCGCGGCGGCAGCGACGCGAGCAAAGTCCATAATTTTCGTCTGGTTGTGGGGAGCTCCAAGTCACGTCGACACGTTCGATCCAAAACCGGACGCTCCGATGGAATACCGCGGGCCGTTCACGCCCATCGCGACTCGCACGCCGGGATTGATGGTCAGCGAACTGTTGCCGCGATTGGCGGCGCGATCGAACAAGTACACCGTCGTGCGGAGCAACGTCACTTCGGAGCCGGGACACCCCGACGCCGGGACCGTCGGCTTGACCGGGTTCAAAGAGAAGCCGGAGCCGGTGCGTCCGAACTTCGGGTCGATTATCTCGAAGCACCGCGGTCATCGTGGTTCGATGCCGCCGTTCGTCTCGGTCGGTCGCGGCATTCCGCGCGACGTCGTTCGTAAGGTCGATGGCTACGGCGGCGGAACGCTCGGCAAGACGTTCGATCCGTTTATGGTCAGTTGCTCGGACTTGGGCGAGGTAGAGATTCCCGCGTTGCAGTTGCTCGACGGACTGACTCCGAATCGAGTCTCCGATCGGCGCGCGTTGCTCTCGTTGGTCGATGAAGTGCCGAGGCAACTTGAAGCGCTCGGCATCGACGAGTGGGACCGGACATATCAGCGAGCTTACGGACTGCTGACGACTCCGGCCGCTCGCGCGGCGTTTGATCTAACGGCAGAGCCTCAGAAGTTGCGTGACGGATACGGGCAGACGACGTTCGGACAAAGCTGTCTGCTCGCGAGGCGGCTGGTCGAATCGGGCGTGCCGTACATCCAGGTCAACTGGTCCGAGTACGTCGAGTCGATTACTCCGAACTGCGACTTCGGTTGGGACACGCACATCTACAACTTCGAGTTGTTGCAAGACACTCACTGTCCGATTTTCGACCGCGCGTACTCGGCCTTGCTGGATGATCTCGACTCGCGCGGCTTGTTGAAGACCACGTTGGTCGTCGCGATGGGAGAGTTCGGTCGCACACCGCGCATCAATGGCCGAGCCGCTCGCGATCACTGGCCGCGTTGTTACTTTTCGCTTTGGTCGGGAGCCGGCATCGAACCGGGTCGAGTGATCGGAGCGAGCGACAAGTACGCCGAAGATCCCGTTACCGAAGGGATCACTCCGCTGATGGTCGGCACGACGATCAGCGAACTGGCCGGCTTGGATACTCAGTCTCGTGCGGAACTCCGAGTGCTCGACGGCGGCAGTGTGATTCACGAATTGGTGTGATCGCCTCCACCGACCCCGCGTCGGTGGAGCGATGATTGGTGGCTAACGCGACGTCCAATCCAGCGTGCCGTCTCCGCCGACCCTGTGTCGGTGGAACGACGACTGACCAGCTAGAGTCGTTGCTACCACCGACACAGGGTCGGTGGAGAGCTTGTGCAGTTCTGGGGTTTCGTGGTTAGCCGATCAGTCTTCGCTCCACCGACGCGGGGTCGGTGGAGGCGATGGCACTTGGCATCCGTAGGTATCAGAAACTTTCAACGTTTGCAGAACGGAGAACACGCAAGATGATGCGTTCGTCATTGCTGCTCGCGGCTGTTTTGGGATTAGGGTTCGGTCAGCGTCTGACTGCGGCCGAACCGATTCGGCTCACAACCGATGGGCGAGTGAAACGCGATCCGGTCTTCTCGAAGCCGGACGGCAGCGAGTTGTTGTTTGCGGTGCTCGAACGGCCGAAGCAGTTGCGACTGATGAAACTGAGGCTGGCGGATCGCAAGATCGAGCCGCTGCATGTTGATGAAACCCGATCGGAGTTCGAGCCAGCGGTGTCTCGTGACGGACGCTATCTCGCGTTCGTGCAGAATCGCGGCAACCTCAGCCTCGCGATGGTTATCAAAGATCTGATGACCGGCACGCAGGCCGATATTCCGCCGGGCGGAGGTTTCTCTGGAATGCACAGCCCCGCGTTCGCGCCGGACAACTCGCGCGTGCTTTACAGCTATCCCGAAGAAGGCCGGCAGCATTTGTTCGCGGTTGGCATCGACGCGAAGAATCCAGTGCGACTGGTGGATTCTTCCGGCGTGAACAACTGGCCGAGCTTTTCACCCGACGGCCAGCAGGTCGTCTTCAGTTCGACGCGCGACGGCGATTACGACCTGTACGTGATGAAGTCCGATGGCACCAACGTTCGCCGTTTGACCGACAGCCCCAAGCAAGACATTCGCCCGCGCTGGTCTCCCGACGGCCGCCGCATCGCGTTCACCAGCAACCGCGACGGTAACTATGAAATCTATCTCATCGCACCCGACGGCACTGGTTTATCGCGCGTCACGAATCATCCCGAACAAGACGATTTCGCGGCATGGCATCCCGATGGCCGGCGCTTGGTGTTTGTCGCCGAACGTGACGGACACCAAGACCTCGTGCTCGTCGATGTTCCGTGACAACGGCGGTCGATTTACTTCTTCTTAGGATCGGCGGTTTTCTTCTTCGAGAGCCCCTTCGTGAACGACTCGAAGGCTTCGCGATACTCGGGCGGGGGAGGCCGGCGCACGGGGCCGATGCCGTCTCCGGTCTGCTTCTCTTTGTTCGAGTCGTTGCGGCGCTGAGTCTTCTCAGTCAGGTTCAGGTTCTTCAACATCTCCTCGAACTGCCGCTGCCGAGCTTTCGCTTGCGGCGAATTGTCGTCCGGCTTGGGTTCGAGTTGCTGCTGCATCCGGTCCACGAACTTCTTCATTTGCTCTGGCGTCCAACCAAGTTCGTCGAGCAGTTCTTGATCGAGTTCTCCACGCTCAGCATCTTTCTGCAATCGCTTCAGCACGAGGTTCGCCGCCTCCTTGGTGAACTCCTCATTCGCCTCTTCTGGTGCGCTGGAACTGCTGGACCCGGACGAGGCGCTCGATCCATTCGGCTCACCACCTTGTTTTGGAGTGCCGCCGTTCGGCTTTGATCCAGGCTTGTTACCAGGTTTGTCTCCGGGTTTGTCTCCGGGTTTGTCTCCGGGTTTGTCACTGGGTTTGTCACTGGGTTTGTCACTGGGTTTGTCTCCAGGCTTGTCTCCAGGCTTGTCTCCAGGCTTGTCACCCGGCTTGTCACCCGGCTTGTCACCGGGTTTG
>JAYVQJ010000775.1:0-5718 GCA_043777235.1 Planctomycetia bacterium | reverse complement strand
GGGGTCAGGAGACCCGCGCCGAGCGCGGCGAGAGGGAACGAGATCGCGTCGTCCGCTGATCGTTGGGTTGCTGGCGATCATCGGCTTCGTCGTGCTTGGTGTCGTCATCACGATCGAGACCAGCAAGGGCAAACTGATCATCGAGAGCGAGCGAGACGGAATCGAAGTCCGCGTCAAAAAATCCGGCCGAGTCGTCGAGCAGCTCGAAGTCTCGAAGACCGCCAAGTCCACGAAGCTCGCGGCGGCGGAGTATGAAATCGAACTCGTCGGTCAGTCGGAGGGATTCGCTAAATGCTGAACTGCGAGGTGCGCTATTCGCCGGCCTTCTTTGGCTTCGACGGGATCGTCCATAGTCGGATCCGCCCGTCGTCATGAAGCGTAGCGGCATTTGATCCGGTAGAATCGACCGTGATGTCTTCGATCTCCAGTTTCTCCCACTCGCCTTGAGGAACGTCGTCGCTGACAACGAAATGGTGAAGCTCTTCCCAGCCGCTGACGCGGTACACACGAAACCCTGTTCGGCTCATCGAACCGTGCAGAGCCTTGGTACACACCAAAAATTTCCCGTCGCCCGAAAACGTTAGGCGATTTCCGACGCCTGTCTTAAACGCTTTCGGTCTTGCGACAACCTTGCCGCTATTGATGTCCCAGACAACAAGGCGATCCGACCAAGTACCGACCCCTACAATCCAACGCGAATCGGGACTCGTTGCGATGTCCATGAAATGGGAGTCCAGATCCTCGTCACCCGAAAACTCACGCGAACGCTCACCGTTTGGAAGCGACCACGTTTTGATCACGGGAGTCGGAAACCCGGTCGTCGCGAAAAAATCACCGTCACCGTTTTTGATGAATGCCAGCAATACGGTTTGGTCGCCTCGCTCTTTTGCCGTGTCGTGAATCATTGAGCATTCCGACCAATCCACCGTCCTCCAAACTTGAACTCCACCGACGTCGAACGCCGCCAACCAAGTTCCATCCTGCGAGAAGAGAAAACGATTGTAGATTGCTAGACCATTTCCGCGTCGTACCTTCCCAGGGGCACTGAGACTGCCGAAAACCAGCTCTCCCTCCGCTCCCATTGCCACGTATGCATCGGCGCGGGACGACGCTTTGAACCGGAGAACCTGACGAAGCCCGCCACCCACTTGCCATTGACGGCTCACCTTTCCGGCAAGATCAAACACCTTCACGACCCCCTCTTCATCACACGCAAAAAGTTCTGCTTTCTTTGGGGCGTCGTGGCGAACGAAATCCGCCGAAATGAATGGACCGTTGAGAACAACTGGCGGGTCATTTGTCGCTTGTGCCCAAGTGGTCGTCATCACGAAATTTGGAAAAGCCAGCGTCGCACTCAGAACAAATATTGTCGCAAACCGATGCGCATTTCGAGAAATCGAGATGATTCGAGAAAGCATGTTGATCATCCTGCAACTGAGAATTACGGCAATCAATATCCGAAGATACGAATTTGAATAATTGGTCGCCGACCGTGTTTCGTTTTACGAAAGTTCGTTGAAACGCCGTTGCTCACACCATCATTGAATTCACGAAGTTCAGGTCCAAATACAATGCATCCACTATAAGTGGGCCGCTGAACGGGATTGACGCCGAAACAACTTCTGACGTGCTGTCGGACAACGCGATGTCAATATCGAGCCACGGTGCCATAGCTGCCGGGACACTCGCTGTCGGAAAAACGTCAGAACTCGTGACGTCGAAACTCGTGACGTCAGAACTCGTGACGTCAGAACTCGTGACATCAGTACTCGTGACGTCGGAACTCGTGTCGTCAGTACTCGTGTCGTCGGAACTCGTGTCGTCGGAACTCGTGTCGTCAGAACTCGTGTCGTCAGAACTCGTACCGTCGAGTGCTACCGTTGGGTCGGGATCTGTAGATTGGGGACCGATTGATGCAATTGGCACCGGTCCTGGGATTGCTCCAAATCCGGGAACCGGGATCGGTATTAATCCTGGTATCGGCAGCGTACCGGGCGTCATGAGCAGCGCAGGCAATGCGGGGTCTATCACGAAGATCATGATCTCGGCCCTTTGCTCAGATTGACGTTTGTACGACAGTTTCGGATCGCCGGTGTGCGACATTGCCGGAGTCCAGCGAAACACTTCGACTGGTGCGGCACCTCCCGTGAATTCCATCGACCATGTATCGACATCGAGCCACGATTTGACCGGCATCCTTGCTCCCGTCGCAGTAGAAGCAGGATTGTTGTGGGTACGGGAAAAAGTTCCGTTGGAGTCAGAGCCGGCGGGTTTGCCGAGCAGCGTTCCAAAGTTTAATGCCCGCGCAGTCCATTGGTTATATGTTGCCGGTCCAATTGTCGTCCCAGTCGTGTTCATCACGACGTTAATGACATACTTTTTGCCGAGCGTCAGTCCGTCAACGGTCACGCTGACTGTGCCCGCGTCTTGTCCGGCAGTCACCGTGTTGCAAACGCCACGCTTGCCGCCACCCGATATCTTGACCTCCGAGATAAACGTGCCCCCCAAACCGCTAAACGAGCCATCCGTCTTCCAACCTGCCTGCCCATACCAATAACCGTCGCCAAAGACGGACGGAACACTGGAACCGTGTGTTTGGGTCGCTTCCACGGTCGCGTTAACCGCAGTTCCGGGCGCGGGCATCATGATCGGAACGACCGTCGATATTGTCGTATCAAGGCAGAGACGTTTCTCAAGAACTTGAATTTGACAGTACTCACCGGCAACAGTTTGGCGCAAACCTCGACGGGCGTTTTGCATTTCACTTCTCCTGATTAGGTCCGAATGAGCGAAAGTACGTAATCGAAACTGAGCTTGCGGTCACTTGTATCCATTTCGTTAATCGTTTTCAAACAGCCTGAATCCGGATCGTGTTGCTGAGTGGTCTTTGAGTCCCGTTAGGGACGGATCGAAAATAGCCCAGCACTTGAGTGCTGGGGACAAGGGGAAAACGACCACAGAGTCCCGTCAGGGACGACAGACAGCAGTGTCGTCTGTCGTCCCTGACGGGACTCAAAAGGACACGAAGAATCGTCAACCCAGCACTGAAGTGCTGGGCTATTTTCGCGTGTCCCTGTCGGGACAAAAACGAATCCGCTCAGCTTGAGTCATTGAGCCGGACAACGTCATACGACAAGAGTTTCTCTTGTGAGTCTTCGGCGAACTTCACGGCGAATGGCTGTCACGTCAAACTCCGCCGGTCGCTTTTTGGATTTCCCGATTGCCCCAGCCAGGAGGATTCATGACTGTCACTGCCGCCCCAACTGCCACCGCCGTCGAGCATGTGCTCGTTGTTCCGACTCTGTTGTTTCACGAGGTCGGTTATTTTCAGGGGTTCAATCCGGATGCGGATCGGTATCTGAAGACGTTGCTCGATCCGGCCTACACCAGCTATCGGCCGCGCGACACGATGGAGCAAGACCCCAGCTTCAAGCAGCTCATTCCGTATTGCGTCTTTCGGTGTGGCGAGCAGATTTTCTCGTACCGCCGAGACAAGGGGCAGGGGGAAACGCGGTTGCTCGGCAAGCGATCGGTCGGGATCGGCGGGCACATCAGTTCGATTGATGAGAACGCCGGCGGCTCGTCGTATCTCGAAGGAATGCGGCGCGAGATTGAAGAAGAAGTCTTCTTGGAATCCGGCTACCGGCATCGCTGCGTGGGGCTGATCAACGACGACTTGACCGAAGTTGGCAAAGTCCATCTGGGGATCGTTCACATTTTTGAGTTGGACGCGCCCCAAGTTCGCCCACGCGAACAGTCGATAACCCAGACAGGGTTTGCCACGCCTGCGGAACTGTTGCGCGATCGCGACCAGTTCGAGACGTGGTCCCAAATTTGTCTGGATCACCTGTTTGCCTCAGCTTGACGCTCGAAGCCGGAACGGATTCGCGGCCAAGACGTCGAGTGGCAAAATATGCCACTGTTATTTGTGCCACGGGGGCGTGGCGAATTGCGACAAAGGAGTGTCACGCGATGAAGATTTCCCTGCGAACGAATTTCTGGGTTGGAGCTGTCACTGTCGTTGCGGCGGCGTGGACGTTTCTCGGCGCGACGACGCTGCCGGCCGCCGATCCGGCTCCGAAGCCGACGACCAGCAACGCCGTGAAGATCGAGGCTGCTGCCAAGCCGGCCAAGGCTGGTCAGATCACCGAAGAACAACTTGGCAATCTGCTCAAGGCGATGGGACTCGAAGCCAAGAAAGTCGAGAGCCGCTACGACTTCGGCTTCAAAGCGATCCAGAGCAAAGAGGAGTGGGAACTCTCGATGACCGCCGTGCTCAGCCAAGACGGTTCGTCGATCTGGCTGATGGCGTGGCTCGATCAGTTGCCGAAGTCTTCGGCCGATGTGCCGCGCACCGCGCTGTTGCGATTGCTGTCGGACAACGACCGACTCGGCAATGGCAAGTTCTTCGCCTACGTCGCGACCAATCGTCGATTCGTGCTGCAACGCTGCATTGCCAATGAAGGAGTGAACACGAAGGTCTTCCGAAGCTGGCTCGATGATCTGGGTGCCAGCGTCGTCGACAGCTACGACCACTGGTCCGTCGCTTCGTGGAAGGCCACCGAGACTGGCAACACAGCCAGCACAAAGACGGCTCCGTCGACGACCAACAAGCCACAAGCCGACGCGGACGATGACGACGACAAGCCGACGATCTCTTCGAAGAGCGCCACCGGTCCCAGCTTCAAAGGGGCTGGCCAGAACCCGATCCGGACTGCTCTGCCGGAGAAGCCGGGCACCAGCCGCAAGTAACCGCTCGGAACAATCGACAGAAACGCTTCAAGACACTCGAAGGCCCGCCTTCGAGTGTCTTTTTGCTTTTCCAGTGCTCGAATCAGGCGATCACTGAGCTTAGGCTTCTGCCCCGCGAACCTCGATTGTGCATCGCTGCGTAGTAACCCGAAGCGTCAGCGAGGAGTCGCCTCATTTTACCCTCGCTGACGCTTCGGGTTACTTACGCGGGTCGCCAGTGACTAGTTCGACTGTCTGACTTGCGACGATGTAGGGTGGGACAAGCTCGCTTCGAGCGCCGGCCCACCAAAATTCTCGCAGAATATTGTTGGTGGGCCGGCGCGGCGAAACGCCGCTGGTCCCACCCTACGGTAAGTCAGACAGTCGAACTCGGCTGCCAGTGGTTTTGTCCTCACCAGGAGTCTGCCGATATGCCTCCGTTGGCTCAGTTTCAAGAGTTGTGTGTGATCTCGGATCTGCACATGGGTGGATTGCCCGGCTTTCAGATTTTCGGCCAAGGAAAAGTCTTGGGGCAGTTCATTGGCGGGCTGGCCAAAAAGAAGGATCGAAAGATCGGCCTCGTCATCAATGGCGACATGGTCGACTTTCTCGCGGAGCCGAATCCCAAGCACTTTGATCCCGATGGAGCGATCGAAAAACTGGATCGCATCGCGGATGACGAACACTTCAAACCCGTTTGGGACGCGTTGAAACAATTCGTGCAGCAAGCAGATCACCAATTGATCATCACGCTGGGAAATCATGACCTCGAATTGTCGCTGCCGTGGGTCCGCGAGCATCTGTTGCAAAAACTGGCCGCGAACGACGAGCAACGTCGCCGGATCACGCTCGCGTTTGATGGCTGCGGTTTTCTCACGCAAGTTGGAACGGCCAAGGTGTTGTGCATACATGGCAACGACGTCGATGACTGGAACGTCACCGACTACGAGCGAATGCGGCGCATCGTGCGCGATCGTCAGTTTGGCC
>JAYVQJ010000774.1:0-5724 GCA_043777235.1 Planctomycetia bacterium | reverse complement strand
GCCTACTTTTCTCTGCGAGTCCACTTAGGAAGAATGACACCGGGGCCGAATTGGAATGTCAACGATCGAACGCGAAAACATTGTCTACACGTCGTTCGATCGCTTCCCCAATCAAAAGGGGGCGGCGATTCACATTGATGCGTTTTGTCGCGGACTGCATGCGGCCTTCGGGAACGTCACGTTGATCACTCCGGAAACGTCGCCGGTGTTGGACAACGCGAACGATTTCCCGCGCGTGCGGCAAACCTCGCTGGTGCCCGGTTGGGAGCACGTCATCGTTCCTGCGATCGGTGACAACCTGATGCAGCGGGTACTGCACTTCCGGCGTCTGGCCGACGCTTGGTGGCGAAATCGCCGAGCGAACGTCATTCACTTTCGGTCAATCTTTGAAGGCTACCCGCTGGCTCGCACGCGCCGCTCGCGTTGTGAGAAGTTGGTGTATGAGGTCAACGGATTTCCGTCGATCGAGTTGAAGTACCATTACCCCAGCGTGGCCGACGACTCGGAGCTTTTGGCGAAACTGCACGCTCAAGAACAATTCTGTCTCGAAGCGGCCGACCTGATTGTCACCGTCAGCCAAACGAACGCCGCGCTGCTGCTCAAGCGAGGTGCCGACTCGCGAAAGATTCGAGTCATCCCCAACGGCGTCGATCCGCAGATTTTCGCGTGGAAGCCGCCGATCGCGCTGAACGGCCGCCCGCTGACGCTGCTGTATTCGGGAACGTTCGCGCCGTGGCAGGGAGTTGATCTGGCGATCGAAGCGCTCGCCCTGCTGCGACGCGACCATCCGGCAAAGCTCGTGTTGGTCGGCGCGGCGCTGCCTCGACAGTTGCGAGCGATCGTCAAATGGTGTGAACAGTTCGACGTGAGCGATCATGTGACGATTCTCCCCGCCGCCACGCAACGGGAACTCGTCGCGTTGCATCACAAGGCGGACGCCATTTTGGCTCCGCTGCGAGCGACCGAACGGAACACACTGCAAGGTTGCTGTCCGCTCAAAGTCATCGAAGCGATGTCCAGCGGCACGCCGCTGATCGCCAGCGATCTCCCCGTTGTACGCGAACTGGCCGAGCCGGATCGCGACGCATTACTCGTGCGAGCCGGCTCGGCAAAAGCGATCAAAGACGCGCTGCTGCGTCTGCTTCAAGAACCGACACTCGGAGCACAACTGAGCCGGACCGCTCGCGCGACAGTCGAACGCCGGCTGACTTGGAAACGCGCGCAGGCCGAGTTGATCGCCGCGTATCGCGAAGTGCTCGGCCTTGAGACCGCTGAATCGTCAGCCGCACAGCCGGCGTAAGACTTTGGTCAACGCGGCCGCTTCCGTCGTGTCGCAGAAATTCCTTTCGACGGACCCCCGTGCGGCCGCGACGATTTGACTTCTGACATCGGCCGACAAAGCCAGCACTTCGAGGGCCGCCTCGCCGAGTCGGTGAAGTTGCGAACGAGGAACCAGGAAGCCGGTTTCTCCATGTGTGATCGCTTCGGGAATGCCCCCCGCATCGCTGGCCAGAACCGGGACGCCCGCCGCCTGAGCCTCCAGCAACGCGTTTGGCAGACCGTCCCACAGCGAAGGAAGCAGCAACAGATCGCACAGCGCGAGGTGCTGGGCCACGGCGATCGGCTCGTGAACTTGCCCGGTGATGATGATGCGTGCCGCATCCTCCGGGCAATCGGCGGAGAATTCGGACAACATCGCCCGCTCGCGAATGCGGACGTCGCCGATGACCAACAGACAAGCGGGACGAACCGCTCGGACAGTTCGCAATGCTCGAAGCAAATGCGGCAGGCCTTTCTTCTGCCGCAGCTCACCGCAAAAGCCAAGTACCGCTTCGTCAGGCGCGATGCCCAGCCGTGCTCGCAGTTCCAGATCGACCGGCTGTGGCGCGAACGTTTGCAAGTCGACCGAGTTGCCAATCACCAATGTTTCCGAGTCCCGCCCTAACAGGACATCCGCTTTCTGCGCGAGATCGCGCGACACCGCCGTCCGCACCGACGACCGCTGCAACGTCCACAACAGCCGCGCGAAATCACCCGGCGGAAACATCAACCGATCGACGTCATTTCCTCGCACACTGACGGTCGAGGGGATGTGAACCAGCTCGGCAAATAACGTGGCCATGAACCCGGCGGGAAACAAGTAATGTCCCCACACCGCGTCAAACGGCTGTTGCTCATGCAACCATTCGAGCACGTTCAACGAATGCTGCAACGAAAAGTCGAGACTCCCGAACAACCCCAGCCGATGCACCGTCACGCTACCGCCACCCAACTCAGTCGATGGCTGAGTCGTCTCGCTCACCAATTCCCCAGGAGGCAGCGTCTTCGCCCAAGCCAGCACCTCGACGCTGACCCCCAACCGAGCCAGCGCCGCCGCAATCCGTCCCGCGCTACGAGCCACGCCCCCGATGTCTGGTGGAAACCGTTCGGCAATCAACAACAGACGGCGAACATTCATGGGAGTTTCTCGAAAGCAGTATCGGCGGGTTGTCGATGGGCGGCATAAGGTCAACGAAGTATTGTCCCTCATCGCGGAGATACCAACGAAGTCGAGTCTCGAAGTCGCTTGCCTCGTGAACCGAAACTCGATTCGATTCGCCCATTGGCCTTGATTGTTCGTTCTGGCCATCAACCCTCAACCCGCGACTCTCAGCCTCACCATGTACGACCGCCAGAAATTGATTGAGTTGTTTCACCAGCGAGCCCTCAAGTTCGGCGACTTCACGCTCGCGAGTGGGAAGAAGTCGAGTTACTACCTCGACGGCAAGCAAATCTCGCTGCACTCGGAAGGGTTGCGGCTGGTCAGCGAAGGACTGCTCGACCTACTGGCCGACGTGTCGTTCGACGCGATCGGCGGCATGTCGATTGGAGCGGACCCGATTATCGGCGGAGTGCTCGTCGCCGCGGCAGCTCGCGGTCGCGAACTGTGCGGGTTCCTGGTTCGCAAGGAACCGAAAGGCCACGGCACGAACAAGTACGTCGAAGGCCCGGTCGTCCCCGGCATGAAAGTGGTCATCATCGACGACGTCGTGACGACCGGCGGCAGTGCCCTGCAATCGGTCGATCGCATCGTCGAATTCGGCTGCGAAGTCGTCCAAGTCGTCGGCATCGTCGATCGCATGGAAGGTGGCGCGAAGAACTTTGCCGAACGCCACCTGCCGTTCCGCTCGCTGCTGTCGATTACGGATTTTGGGATCACGCCGCCAACGTAGACCAGTCACTCCGTGACTGGAATCTTCGGGTCACGGAGTGACTCGTCTACTTTCTTCGCTTCTTGAACTCGTTGATCAGGCCGTTCGTGCTACTGTCGTGAGTCGTGACCGGCTCGGAACCGCGCAGTTCCGGCAGGATGACTTTTGCCAGTTGCTTGCCGAGTTCCACGCCCCATTGGTCGAACGAGTTGATGTTCCAAATGATGCCCTGCGTGAAGATTTTGTGCTCGTACATCGCGATCAGGCTGCCAAGCGTGCGCGGCGTGAGCTTCTGGAACAGGATCGAATTCGTCGGGCGATTGCCGGTGAAGACTTTGTGCGGCACGAGGGCTTCGATCTGCTCGTCAGAGAGTTTCGGATCCGTTTGTGCCTTCAGCTCCTCACGCACTTTCTCGGCGGTCTTGCCGCGCATCAGCGCTTCGGTTTGAGCGAAGAAGTTTGACATCAGAATCTCGTGATGATCGCCGAGCGGATTGTGTGACTCGATCGGCGCGAGAAAGTCGCACGGGATCAGCTTCGTCCCTTGATGGATCAACTGGTAGAAGGCGTGTTGGCCGTTCGTGCCCGGCTCACCCCAGATGACCGGGCCGGTGGACCAGCGAACCGACTCGCCGTCGCGTGTGACGCTCTTGCCGTTCGATTCCATGTCCCCTTGTTGAAAATATGCGGCGAAGCGGTGCAGGTATTGGTCGTACGGCAGGATCGCGTGCGTGTCGGCGTCCCAAAAGTTGTTGTACCAGAGGCCCAGCAGAGCCAACGTTGCGGGAAGGTTTTCATCCAGCGGTGCGTCGCGAAAGTGCTCGTCCATCGCGTGAGCGCCGTCGAGCAGTTGCTCGAAGTTGTCCATGCCGATGCTGATCGCGATCGAGAGTCCGATCGCGCTCCACAGCGAGTATCGGCCACCGACCCAATCCCAAAACTCGAACATGTTGGCCTCGGCGATACCGAATTTGGTCACTTCCGCTTTGTTCGTCGAGAGTGCGACGAAATGTTTCCCGACGAGACCGATGTCGCAGGCCGTTTTCAAAAACCAGTCCTTCGCCGAGTTGGCGTTGGTCATCGTCTCCTGAGTCGTGAACGTCTTCGAGGCAATGATGAACAGCGTCGTTTCGGGGTTGAGCGTCCGCAGCGTTTCGGCAATGTGCGTGCCGTCGACGTTCGAGACGAAATGCAGTCTGAGGTCGCGGTTGCTGTACGGCTTGAGAGCCTCCGTGACCATCACCGGCCCCAGGTCGCTGCCGCCGATGCCGATGTTGACGATGTCAGTGAACGGCTTGTCCGTGAAGCCGCGCCACACGCCGTTGCGAATCGCGTCCGAGCACTCGCGCATGTGATTCAGCACCGCATTGACGCCCGGCATCACATCTTGCCCGTCCACGAGAATCGGCTCGTTCGAGCGGTTTCGCAGGGCGATGTGCAGCACCGCGCGGTCTTCGGTGCCGTTGATCTTCTTGCCGGAAAACATCTTCTCGATCCAGCCGGGCAGCTCGGCTTGTGCGGCCAGCTCGTACAGCAGTTTCATCGTCGGCTTCTTGACGCGATTCTTCGAGAAGTCCAACAGGATGTCCTCAAACCGCAGCGAGAATCGCGCGAACCGATCGTCGTCGTCACGGAAGAGCTTCCCAAGATGACTCGATGCCAATTCCGATTGATGATTCTTGAGAGCCTTCCAAGCAGGCAAAGCGGTCGGTCGCGGCATGTGAGTTTCCTTCGAGGTTGAGCAGAGCGGCGCGAGGTGTTGCATCGCAGCGACCAAAGTAACCCGAAGCGTCAGCGAGGGCGAGCGTTCCAAGCGGTCGCGAATGGAAGCGTCTTGGAGCATTCGCCCTCGCTGACGCTTCGGGTTACATCGCAAACACTCGTCTCACGCCGAAGTTGGCGCGGTGGCACGCAGCACGCGCTCAAGCGCATCCGGTTCGCCCGGCACGAAGCAGAGATAGACGACGCCGCGCTCCGACCAGCCGGCGACACTGACTGGTTTGCCGTCACGGAGCGTGTAGCGCGACCAACTCGGCCGGACGAGCAACGGGGCGGGTGGATCGCTGACGTTGGTCAGACGTGTCATCAGCAACACGCCGTGAATGGCCGAGGACTTTCCGGTTTGCAGCTTAAAGGCAACCCAACCGGCCGGCTCGCGCGCATTCGGTGGAACGAACCAGTAAGCGGATTTCAGGCTGACCAGCATCCCTTTGACTCGCGGCCATGTCGTCGGCAGCGGCGGCAACTTCGACAAATCGACGACCGGATCAAGTCCTGCGGGAGTCAGCGGCGTTTGATCGCAGAGCGTCTGCATTGCGACTCGCTGTGGATGTGCCAGTTGCCAGAGCCATGAGCCGCCAGCCAGGCTGACGAGCAACATTGCCGCGACCGAAATCCACCACGCGCGGCGATGCCGTTCGTGGCCGGCGGTGCGGACGGTGACAGCGTCCGCCACAGTTTGCGCCAACAGCTGTTCGCGCAGGCCGGATGGGATCGGGACCGCTTGCATGACGGTCTGGATGCGGCGGTCGAG
>JAYVQJ010000773.1:0-5735 GCA_043777235.1 Planctomycetia bacterium | reverse complement strand
CCAACACCACCGCGTCGTATTCCCAAGCGGTCGCCTTGAACAACCCATCCTCTCCATCAGCCGCCGTGTCGACCGCGTAACCATCTTCGCGCAGGTACGTGGCAACCAGGCGCAACAAATCCGGTTCATCTTCGACGACGAGCACACGCATAACGGACTCACCAGCAACGAGAACTCATGGAGCAACAAACAATCGCGAAGAGACGTTCGCTTGCATTGTAGGCTACGACAGCCAACCTTAAGAGCCAATGAAGTCCCTCGCATCCTCGCGAACGAACCGAGGCTCATGCCATGCACAATCGCCGCCTTGTCACTGGAATCGTCCTCCTCGTTTGTTGGACGACGGCAGGAAAAGCTCAACCTCCCGCCGCCGATTCCACTGCGGTACTCGCTTCGGTCGAAGACCAACTTGTCAAAGTCATTGGCTTGACGGAACAGTCGGTCGTCGCGCTCGGCATCTTGAAACGCGAAGCCGCCCCGTTACGAGTGGACGGGTTCGGGCTCGAGATTCAGCCGCGCGCGGGGGACGAGCACAGTCCCGAATTTCTGCCGAACGAATTCGGCAGCGGAGTCATCATCACCGCCGGCAACTCTGATGAACCGACGGCCGAGCGATTGATACTGACGATGTATCATCTCGTGCGGGGCGGACCGATCGTCGGCAAAGAGGCTCCGGTCGATCGGCAATTGCGAGTCCGCTTGCATGGGCGGCAAATCTGCGACGCCAAAATTCTCGCTGCGGACCCGCGTTCCGATCTCGCGGTGCTGCGACTCGATCTGACCGGCACCAAACTGACTCGCGACGATTTGAAACCGCTCAAGTTGGTCGAGCCGACCGCGCCGCGCAAAGGACAATTCGTGATCTCGCTGGGAAATCCGTATGCGATTGCTCGTGACGGCTCCGCCAGCGCGAGCTGGGGGATCATCAGCAACATCTCGCGTTTTCCCGCCCCGACCGAACCCAACAAGTCCGACACTCCGCCGACGCGCCGCGACACGTCGATCCATCATCTCGGCACGCTGCTGCACATCGACACGCGACTGAACCTCGGCGGCAGCGGTGGAGCACTCCTCAATCTGCGCGGCGAACTGATCGGCCTCACGACGTCGCTGGCTGCGATCGAGGGCTACGAGAAATCCGTCGGCTTCGCGATCCCGATTGACACCAACCTGCGGCGCGTCGTCGAGTCGCTGTCGAAAGGACTCGAAGTCGAATACGGCTTTCTCGGCATGCAACCGGAAGATGTCTTGCTCGCGCAACTGCGAGATCTCTCACCGAAGATCAAACAGCCGACCGCTGCTCGCGTGATGATGGTCTTTCCCGATTCGCCAGCCGACCAAGCAGGACTGCGACGCGACGACGTGATCCTCGCTGTGAACCGGCGACCAATTTTCGGCAAGCTCGACCTGCTGCGCGAGATTGGTTTGCTCGGCCCCGGCGTCTTCGCCGAATTGACCGTTTGGCGTCCGATTGAACGCCGCGAATTGCGAGTCCAAGCCGATCTCGGCAAGTTCCCGCTGCCGGACGAAGAGACGCTGATCGCCACCGAGCAACGGCATCCCGAATGGCGCGGCCTGCGTGTCGATTACCCGACCTCGCGAGCCAAATACATGGTCTGGCCGGGACAGCGTTATCCCACCGCCGTCGTTGTGACCTCGGTCGCTCCGCAATCCGGAGCCGCGAATGGCGACATCCACGAAGGTGACTTCATCACGCACGTCGAGCAGCAACCGATCCACACACCCGCTGAGTTTCACGCGGCCGTCACGAAACTCGATAAGCCCAACGTCATCGTGCGAACAATCGACGGCCGTCGCTTGAAACTCGCGCGCTAAGCACAGTGGCCTCAAGCGTGGGCGGACTTCGCCGAAGTCCGCGAGCGACAGCCGATTTCGGCGAAATCGGCTCACACTGGCGAAATTACTTGGCCGGTTGCCAATGCGGCCACATCGCACCGTGACCCGGTTTCAAATCGGTGAGCTGCTGCTCGCTCCGATCGACGAGACTCATCACCACCAGTTGCCGCACGCCATGACGCTTTGATCCGAAGAGCAACTGCTTTCCGTCCGCCGACGGCGTGATGTGATAATGCGTCGTCCCCTCGGAAGTCTTTGTGAGCGGCGTGATCTCTCCGCCGAGCGTGATCTGAAACAGCTCGACGTTGTTGCCGACCTTGGCAGTGTAGAAGACCGACTTGCTGTCCGCTGACCAGACGGGGATATCGCTGCTGCCCGCGTGGAAGTCGAAGACGTCGAGGAACTCTGTCACGCCACGATACCCGGCTCGATCGGCAAGCTTCTTCAATCCCATCCCGTCACGGCGAACGATGTGCGGATGACAGTCGTAATGCTCGCCGCTGACAAACAGCAACCACTCGCCATCGGGCGACCAACGCGGCGCGAAGTCAAACTTGTGCCTCGTCTTGACGTGCCGCTTCTCGGAGCCGTCGGCGTTCGCGATGTAGACCTGATAGTTCTCGTGATAGCTGATGAGCTTGCCATCCGGCGACGCGCTGTAGCCATACGCGAACCCCGCGTCCTTGCCCGCAAGATCCCGTTTGTTCCGTCCGTCGAGATCCATCACGAACGGCTTCGAAATGCCATTGATCAGCGGAGTGAACCCAAGCCGGCCACCATCCGGCATGAAAAACAAACCGCCGTTGTAATGACTCACTCGTTCGACGCCGGTGACGTTCGCCACCTTGCCCGTTGCCCTATCGACGAGGCACGAATCGAGCGACCACTTCCCCGGCTCCATGCGAAACGTCTTGTGCTCCTCTTCCCACTTCGCATTCTCTGGGTCTTGCCACCCGCGAGACACAATCGCGCGCGTCCCATCGGGGGACCAACCCGCAAACTGAGTCCACGCATTCGGCTCGTCGGCAAGTTCCTCGGCAATCCACTTGCGCTTCGTGCCGTCCGAGCGAACGACAACGGCTCGCATCGTCCGAACATTCGCATGTCGTCCACCGGGCAAATTCGTTTGCAGTTCGGTAAACCCAATCAACGACCGCGCGGCCACCGGTTCGGCGGCCGAAATTGAGGCGGCACACCACCAGATCACCACCGTTGCGCAGAGGACAGCCTCCTTGGTCAGCCATTCGTGGTGAACGCGGGTGACATTCATGTCGGTCCTCAACGGCCGTTTGACGACGCTGTCTCGCCGAGCGGCCAAGTATTCTTGACGTTGTTGAATCGGAATCATTCTGAGCAAGAGTACCAAAATGACAGAGCGTTGGGATGTTGCCCGTCGCCTCTCAAACGCGATCCATCGAAAGCGGTGGTCTTCGCGGCACGCGGACCACTGGTTACTGTCTGCCATTCATGTGTGATGAATCGCCATCGCCAATGAGATTTTCGGTGGCGGCCATCGTCAATGGTTCGTGATGATTGAGATGGACTGGTCAACGACTTCATGAACCGCGCGGTCCCCATCGAAAAGCATGTCGTGTTGGTCGGCGCTGGGAACGCGCATCTGGTGTTCCTCAAACGCTGGCGCATGTCGCCGTGGCCCGGAGTTGCGGTGACTCTGGTTTCGGAGTTCGCCGAGATTCCGTATTCGGCGATGGTGCCGGGACACATCGCCGGGGAATATCGCTGGGACGAGATCACGCTCGACCTCGTGAAGTTCTGCCGATCGGCGGGTGCTCGATTTGTCGCGTCGCGAGTGACGGGACTGGCTCCGTCGAAACGACAGATCGAATTCGCGGATCGTCCGGCGATGGCTTACGACGTTCTCTCGCTGGGATTGGGCTCGTTGCCCGCCGCGCCGGAAGGTTGCGTCGAAGGTGATTGGTCGTTCGCGATGCGGCCGCTCGGTCCATTCGCGCGGCAGGTGGAACGCTTGGAAGAATCGCTCGCGGATTCGCCGCGACCGTTTCATCTCGCAGTGGTCGGCGGCGGTGCGAGCGGTTGCGAGTTGGCGTTGGCGCTTCAGCGGCGATTTTTGAAGTCGTCCGGCTTTCGAGTCACACTGCTCCACGCGAATCCGCGATTGCTCCCCAGCTTTCCGGATCGAACGGCACGACTGATGGAACATCAGTTGCGTGAGGCAGGTATCGAATTCCAGTTGTCCGCGTGCGTGGTCGGCGGAGAGTCGGGCCGACTACGGTTGTCGTCGGGGCAAGAGATCGTTTGCGACGGAGTGCTCTGGGCAACTCCGGCCGCACCTCCCACGTTTCTGCGGACCAGTGGATTGAGCATCGATGACGCCGGCTTCTTAAAAGTCAGTGAGACATTGCAGTCGCTCGGCGATCCAACTGTCTTCGGCACGGGAGACTGTGTGACGTTTCTGCCGCAGCCGGCGTTGTCTCGCAACGGGGTCCATGCCGTGCGGCAGGGACGAGTCCTGTTCGACAACGTGCGCGAGTTCCTGCACGAACGACCGCTCACGCCGTTTCGTCCGCAGCGGAATTGTCTCTGCCTGATGAACACCTCCGACGGCGAGGCGATCTTGAATTACGGGCCGTTCGCGACGAAGGGTCGGTTCGTACGTCGATTGAAGGAGCGAATCGACCGCGCGTGGCTCGAATCATTTCAGGTCGGCGAGATGGTGAAGGACAACAGGTCGGCCGGCCAAGCATCGCATTTGATGCGTTGCGGCGGTTGCGGAGCGAAGGTCAGCGGCGACGTGCTGTCGTCCGTGCTGTGTGAATTGAACATTCCTGACGACCCGCGCGTCCTGCTGGGAACGCGGTCGGGAGAGGACGCGGCCGTGCATCGCGTGCGAGCGGAATCCTTCGGTATCTCTCCGGACAGATTCGTCGAGGTGCAAACCGTCGATTACTTCCGAGCGTTCCTCGACGACCCGTACCTCTTCGGCCGGATCGCCGCTCTGCACTCCATCAGCGATTTGTTCGCAATGAATGCTCGACCGTTTTCGGCGCTGGCGATTGCCACGCTGCCGTGCGCTCGAGGGCCGATCCAAGCCGCTCAACTGCGCGAGTTGTTGGCGGGAGCGACTCGAACCTTCAACGAACACGGTGTCGTGCTGACGGGAGGACATACCTCCGAAGGTCACGACCTGTCGCTCGGCTTCGCGGTGACGGGCTATGCCGATGAAGATCAACTCTTCCGCAAAGGAAATCTCGTCCCCGGAGACGTGTTGATCCTGACGAAACCGCTCGGCACGGGAGCCATCATGGCCGCGTGGATGCGCGGCGAGTGCTCGGCCAAGCACTTCGACGACGCGATCGAACAAATGCTGATCGCGAACAACTCGGCCGCCGAGGTCTTTGTGAAGTTCGGTGTCCGAGCTTGTACCGACATCACCGGCTTCGGTTTGGCCGGTCACTTGTTGGAGATGCTCGATGCAAGTCACGTTTCGGCACGATTGAGGACCTCATCGGTCCCTGTCTTGAGTGGATTCAATGCGGTCGCCGCGCGAGGCATCCTGAGCACGCTGCATCCCGACAACGCGCGAGTCGCGTCTCGGATTCACAGTGCGGGTAATCTGCCTGAGTGGTTGTTCGATCCGCAAACATCGGGTGGCCTGCTGGCATCGGTGTCTGCAAATGTCGCGACCGAAGTCATTTCAGAGCTTCATCGTCGTGGTCTATCCGATGCGACGGTCATCGGTGAAGTGCTCGATCCAACGGATACTCCGTTGATCCATTGCATGATCGAGCGGGCAGGAGTTACGGAATCGTAGTTCGACTGTCTGACTTGCGACGATGTAGGGTGGGACAAGCTCGCTTCGAGCGCCGGCCCACCAGAAAACCCGCTGAAAATATCTG
>JAYVQJ010000772.1:0-5737 GCA_043777235.1 Planctomycetia bacterium | reverse complement strand
CCTCGCGACGGACTGGGAAGTCCGTCCCACAATCGAGACTTGTCACTGCGAATTATTCGCGGGATCGGTCGCTCCGCAACCACCACCACCGGGAGTCTCGATCGTCAAGCAATCGCCGACGTCGACGGTGATTTGAGCTTTACCACCGAGATCAACCGCGACGGTTGTGCCGGCCTTCGTCAGCGAATTGCGTCCGAGTGCGCCGGATTGCCCGCCATTCAAACCAAACGGAGCGAACGGGCCACGACGCTCGGTGAGCAGCGACACATTGAGCGGTCGCAAAAACTCCAACTTGCGCACGATGCCGTCACCGCCGTGATGCTGGCCCGCGCCGCCGGAGCCTTTGCGGATCGAGAACTCGTGAACGCGGACGGGATATCGCCGCTCGATGACTTCAACATCGGTCAGTCGCGTGTTCGTCATGTGTGTGTGAACGGCGTCCGCTCCGTCAGCGTTCGCGGTCGCGCCCGAGCCTCCGCAGATCGTCTCGTAGTATCCGAACGTCGCATCGCCGAACGTGAGATTGTTCATCGTTCCCTGACTCGCCGCCGCGAGGCCGAGTGCTCCGAGCAACACATCGACAACTCGCTGCGAGGTCTCGACATTGCCGCCGACGACCGCCGCGCTTTGCGAAGGATCGGGATTCTCCGGCGGGCTCAGCAGACATTCGGGGACGACAATCGTGATCGGTTCGAGGACTCCGCCATTCAGCGGGATGTCTTCGTTGATGAGGCAGCGGAAGACATACATCACCGCCGCCGTGACGATCGCTCGATTCGCGTTGAGGTTGCTCGCCAGGACCGGCCCAGTTCCAGTGAAATCGACCGTCGCTGAGTCTCCCGCAATCGTGATCGTCGCCTGAATCGGCGAGCCGTCGTCGAGATGATCGACTCGTTCGTACCGACCATCGGGCAATGCCGCCAAAGCCAACCGCATCTTCGTCGCGGCGGCGACTTGAATGTGCCGCATGTAGGAATGCACGACGTCGAGCGATTGCTTTGCGACCAATTCATTCAGCAACCTCACACCGATGTTGTTCGCGGCGACCTGCGCGCGAACATCGGCCAGGTTGTCGTTGACCGCTCGCGTGGGATGTGTGCCGGACAACAAGAGCTGTCGTAATTCCTCCTCGCGTGAGACGCCGTCATCGACCAGCTTGAAGTTGCGAATCAGAACTCCCTCTTCGCCGAGGTTCTTTGAAAACGGCGGCATCGAGCCGGGCAGAATGCCGCCGATCTCCGCATGATGCGCACGGCTGGCTGTGAAGAAGATCAGCTCGCCAGTCGCCGAGTCACGCACCGGCGTCACGACCGTGACGTCCGGCAGATGCGACCCACCGCGGTACGGATCGTTGGTGACGAAGACGTGGGCCGATTTCGCCGAAATCGGCTGCGGTGAATCGTGAGATGCGTTCGGAGTCGATTTCGGCGAAATCGACCCACACTCCGCATTGTCCGCGATGGTCCGCTTCACTGTCTCGCTCATCGCACCCAGATGCACCGGGATGTGCGGGGCGTTGACGACGAGATTTCCTTCTGGGTCGAAGATTGCGCAACTGAAATCGAGCCGCTCTTTGACGTTCGTCGAGCAGGACGTCTTTTGCAGTGTCACTCCCATTTGCTCGGCGATCGACGCGAAGAGGTTGTTGAAAATTTCCAGCAGCACAGGATCGGCGGACTTGGTCATTGCGGGCGGAACATCAACCGTGTCGTGCGATGGCTCGCGGATTGGCACTGAGACAAGACGTCCCGCTTCGTCCGAGAACTCAAACCATTCGCGTCCGTCTGCATTTTTCTGGAGCACGATCGAGCCGGACTCGATGACTTGTCGCAAGCAGCGGAAGATGCGAGGCCGGGCAACCTGCTTCGCTTTCGGGCCTTCCTCCAAACGCTCGACAAGTTCATCAGCCGTGAACGGGGCGACGAACCCGAATACTTCTTGAGCGACCAGCGCACGGTCTCGATTCATGCCGACGTGAATCGCTGACAGATACTTTCGAAAAGCATTCATTCGCTGTTCAACATCCGTGCGTGATCGTCGCACGATGGCAGGCACGGCATCGGTGGCAGTGATTGACGACCGAGGTTTGCGGGATGCGGTGACTCGCGTCTCGACCAGCACTTCGCCGCGTTCCAAAACATGAGCGAACCAATTCGGTTCAATGACAATTGTGGAACTGGGTTCGGAAATCAAAGCCGGCCCTTTGATTTTGTCGCCGGGCTGCAAGTTCTCGCGGAAGTAGATCGGCGTGTCTCGGAACGAGCCGTCGATCCAAACCGATTGCGTGTCGTCGGCGACAGGCCGGCGCGGTACGAGTGGATGTGATGTGATCGGCGGTTCCGCAGTGAGTCCGACGACCTCAACGCGAGCCGCAGTGATCTCCAGCTTGCGGCCGGAGTGCGCGTATCCGTAGAGCTGTCGATGCAACTCTTCGTATTTCGAGGCGTAATCTCCGTCGGCCGGAGAGGTCACGCGGATCGTCGCCTCGACCCCGGCATAACGCAGATCGAGCGATCGAATCGCCGGCTGGATGCGCTCGGCGGCGATCCCCTCGGTCAGCACTTCGTCCCGCGCGGTTTGTTCGAGTTCCAAGAACAGCGCTTCCAACTCGGCCAGTTGGTCCGTCGAATACGGCTTCAGAACTGAGCGTTCGCCGAATCGCCGCACATCGGCGAGACCGATGCCGTAAGCACTCAGCAAACTGGCGAGCGGGTGAATCAAGATGCGATTCATTCCCAGCGACTCGGCCATCTCGCAAGCATGTTGTGCTCCCGCGCCACCGAAGCAGACCAGGACGTACTCGGCCGGATCGTAGCCACGAGCGACGGAAATTTTCCGAATCGCGCGGACCATGTTCGCGTTGGCGATCCGACACAGGCCGTCGGCCAGCGCGAAGTGATTGTGTCTTAATCGCCCCCGACCTTGCGTCGGGGGTTCAACGGCTTCTGCGCTACTCGAATTCATCCGAGAGTCAGTAGCGCAAAGGCCGCTGAACCCCTGGGACAAGCCCAGGGGCGGAAAGATTAGAACTTCACCCTCGTTACTTACGACACGCTCATCTAACTCCGTCAGTCGCCGTTCGACCGCCGCGCGATCCAGCGGGAACGGAAACCGCGACGGGACGATGCGGCCGAGCCACAGATTCAGATCGGTCACGGTCAACGGCCCGCCTCGTCCGTAGCAAGCGGGGCCGGGATCAGCACCCGCGCTCTGCGGGCCGACGATCAACTTCACTCCGTCAAAGCCGCAGATGCTGCCGCCGCCGGCCGCGACCGTTTCGATGGCCAACATCGGAGCGACGATGCGCACTCCGGCTTTCTTGGTTTCGAATTCGTAGTCGTACTGGCCGTCGAACCGAGCGACATCGGTGCTGGTCCCGCCCATGTCGAAGCCGATCGCCTTCGCGAAGCCCGCTTGCTGAGCGACTCGCGAGAAACCAATCACGCCACCCGCTGGGCCAGAGAGAATGCTGTCTTTGCCGACGAAACGATCCGCGTCGATCAGGCCACCGGCGGAGGTCATGAGCTTGAGGTGGGGTGATGGGGAGGTGGGGTGATGGGAAGTGGACAGCACTTGCTCCCCACCACCCCACCTCCCTACCTCCCCACCGAGTTGCCCCCGCAGCCTCCCGACGTACTCGCGCAGAATCGGGTTCAGGTACGCATCCATGACCGTCGTGTCGCCACGGCTGACGATCTTGATCAACGGAGCCAGACGGCTCGACACGCTGATCTCGGTGAAGCCGACTTCACGTGCGATCCGTTCGATGAGTTGCTCGTGTGCGGAGTTGGCGAACGAGTGCAACAAACAGATCGCGAGGGAGGGAGGAGATTGATCGTTGGTTATTGGTCGTTGGTCATTGGTCATAATGCGGCTGTCAGAAGCCGACGACTGGTGGTTGCTTTTCAATGACCAATGACCAACGACCGATGACCAACGACCAATGCTTTGTCCTTCCTTCAACTCGATCAATTGCTCTCGAACACGAGCTTCGTCAGGAGCGACAAGAACTCGGCCGTCGGCGTCCAGGCGTTCCTCGATTTCGAGCACGTCGGCGAACAGCGGTTCCGGTTTGACGATGTCGAGATCGAACAGCCGCGGGCGATCTTGATTCGCGATCAACAGAACATCGGCGAAACCCTTCGTCGTGACGAAGACCGTGCGAGCGCCTCGTCGAGTCAGCAGCGCGTTCGTGCCGCGCGTCGTGCCGAGTCGCACGCTGACATTCGGAATCGGCTGATCGCGTCGCAGGCCGAGCGCCGTGCGGATCGCGAGAATCGGAGCCTCTTCACCCGCCGACAATTCGTATCGAGTTCCCGGGCCGATTGTCTCCGGCAGCAACGTCGCGACCTCAAGCACGCCGAGCCGCTGATGAAACGCCGCGACTTTGCTCGCGAGAATCGCCTCCCCTTGTTCGTCCAAGAAACGAATCTCGTAACCGATCCAAAAATCAGCGGCATCGTGCCGACGGAGCGGATCGACAAAGCGGTTCGTCCCTTGCCGATCCTCGATCTGCCCTTTCGTCACGCCGCTGCTGAGCACTTTGATCGGCCGCATCTCGCCATCAGGCGAACGGGCGATGCAATCGGTGAATGTCCCGCCGACGTCGATCGCGAACTCCCAGGAAGCTGCGTCCGTCATGGCTGCGTCTCCGCAGAAGCCGGCAACAGATCACGCAGGTTGCTCTCGATGTTTTCGCAGATCGACCTGAGTGGCAGATCGTTTTCGTCGGACCCGAACGGGTCTTCGATCTCGACTCCGATTTCCTCGATCCCCAGCATCACATACGAAATCAGCAGAGTGGCTGGAATCGTGACCCAACCAAACTCGCGCACAATCGCCAGCGGCAGCGTCGAAAGAAAAATGATCAACGCGCGTCGCAAGTGAACCATGTAAGCAAACGGCAGCGGTGTGTTGTGAATCCGCTCGCATGCTCCGAGGGAGTCGATCAATCGACTGAAGATGTCGTCAAATAGCGATTGCTGGATGTCGCTGATCAAGCCTCGCTGCCGAGCGATTTCGACTTGTTCGGTCATCCGTCGAGCGACCGCCAACGGAATGTGCTCCGCTCGTTCGGTGAGTTCGACGTCCGCCTTCGGCAGATCGTCGGTGTCGCAACCGATCTCTTTCGAACCCTGCAACCGGGAGCACACCGACCACGGAAAGACCATTGACCAGCGCAGCAATCGTCGCAGGAGCTCCGGATCGTTCATCAGCAGCGTCGTTGCCAGCCGGCCCAGATTGCGACTGTCGTTGACGATTGCTCCCCACAACTTGCGGCCTTCCCAAAACCGGTCGTAGCTGGAGTTCGTCCGAAACACGAGCAGCAATCCAAGCACCGCACCGATCAACGTGTGCCCGGTCACCGGAATCGAAGGCGGAAACGCACGAGCCAATTTGGGAAAGAACCCAGGCGTGGCTCGAACGACCTCACCATTCGCAAGCCACACGGGTCGATCGGGAATTCGCGCGGCCGCATCCCACGCGACGACAATCGCTGACCACACCACGCACACCGCGACTCGCGAGACAATCTCTCGCAACATCGAGCCTTTGATGTCGAACAGATGGCTGCGCCAGTGATGCGGGTCGTATTGGATCATGTCAGATTTGAGATTTCAGATTTGAAATTTGAGTAGTTCCAAGTTTGATCGAAGCCGAACGGCCTTTATCCCGAAGGGATTGCGCCACATAGCCCAGGGTTGCTCGCGAAGCGAGCTACCCTGGGTTGACGAGG
>JAYVQJ010000771.1:0-1500 GCA_043777235.1 Planctomycetia bacterium | reverse complement strand
GAATTGGACAACGCGGCTACCATCGAACCGGACGCTAGCGCGTTCCGGCTGATTTCACTGACCGAGTTGATTCGCCGCGTCAGCGAGCATCCCGCGATCAACGTCATTTCCAATGCTGGCGTCTTCGGCTGCTACGAGGGGAACTATCTCGGCATCCAGCAAGGCAAACGAATGATTCGGTTGCGAGCGGCTCAAGTGATCGTCGCAACGGGTTGTTGGGAACGGCCGCTGGTCTTTGAGAACAATGACTTGCCGGGGGTGATGTTGGCGAGCGGTGCTCAGCGGCTGTTGCATCTCGATCATTGCCGGTTTCCTGGCGAAGTGGTTGTTGTCACGGATAACGCTCAGGGATATCGCGTCGCGCGGCAATTGAGGGCGAGCGGATCGCGAATCGCGGCGATTGTCGATGTGCGAGATAATCCGCTGGACTCGGTTGATGGCGTGCGAGTTTATCGCGGGCATACCGTCGTCTCGGCGAGTGGATCGGGGCATGTGAGTGGAGTCGTGATCGCGCCGCTGGCGGGGCATCCTCGGCAGTCGCTGAATTGTCGGTGGCTCGTGCAAGCGGTTGGGTACACTCCGGCGAATTCGCTGCTGTATCAGAACGGTTGCAAGCTGCGGTACGACGAACGGCTTGATCAGGCGGCGGTGATTCAACACGCGCCGGGGATGCACTCGGCCGGAGCGGTGAATGGGCTGCATGATCCGCGTGATGCGGCGGCGGACGGACAGCGGACGGGCTTGGCTGCGGCAATGTGTCTGAGCGGCACGGCGCTAGCCGCCGGTCATGTTGAGTGCCAACCGCATGAATCACCGGCGGCTAGCGCCGTTCCGCTCAGTCA
This sequence comes from Planctomycetia bacterium, assembly GCA_043777235.1. Lineage (GTDB taxonomy): Bacteria > Planctomycetota > Planctomycetia > Planctomycetales > Planctomycetaceae > SXKJ01. Next base: position 658 of record JAYVQJ010000771.1, on the reverse strand, counting down.
ATCGCTACCGTCATGCCATTACGTCTCGCCCTCCGGTGCGAAGAAAAAATTCGTCTGCCTCTGCGAAGACGTCACCGAGAAGGACATCTGCGACGCGATCGACGAAGGGTATTCCAACATCGAGACGTTGAAGCGGTATTCGACGGTCAGCATGGGGCCGTGTCAGGGGAAGATGTGCCAGTCGGCGGCGATTGCGATTTGTGCTCGGCACAACGGGCAGTCGATTGCCGAGACCGGCGTGACGACCGCTCGGCCGCCGGAGCAGCCGTTGCCGTTGGGAGTGCTGGCGGGGCGAGCGTTGCATTTCTCGTTGGTCCGCCGCACGCCGATGCACGCTTGGCACGAGCGGGCCGGAGCGACGATGGGTGACGCCGGCAACTGGAAGCGTCCGCAGGTCTATTCGTCGGTCGCGGCGGAATACGAAGCGGTGCGGCAGCGAGCGGGACTGATTGATGTCTCGACGCTCGGCAAGATCGAACTGCGCGGTGCGGACGTCGTCAAGTTTTTGGAGTTCATCTATCCGAATCGGTTCGCGAACTTGCAGGTCGGCCGCGTGCGATACGGAGTGATCTGCGATGACGCGGGGATCATTCTGGATGACGGCACGATCGCGCGGCTGGGGGACGATCGGTTCTTCCTCACGACGACGACCGGCAAC
>JAYVQJ010000770.1:0-5743 GCA_043777235.1 Planctomycetia bacterium | reverse complement strand
GCCGAAGCAGACGTGCGAGTGCGTGACATCGATCTCTCCTGCCGTGAGGAGTCTGAAAATCAGCGGGGGTCAACGAGTGACTGCCAAACAGGAGCCAGCGCCGGCACGTTGCCGCAGAAGTACATCGCTCGCGGGACCGACATGTCGAGCAACTTGCGGAACTGCGTTTCGGGATCGCGCGCTTGGACCGATCCGAGCAGCAAGTCCATCAGCGAGATCGGCGAGTTGAACTCGACGACTCGGACTTTGGTCAGCCCCAATTTTGTCTTCAGGGCTTCGAGCGCGGCCTCTTCGTCGCCGATCTCGTCGATCAGGCCGTTGGCTTTGGCTTGTGCGGCGGTGAAGATTTGGCCGGTGGCGAGTTCTTTGACTTTGTCGGCGTTTAGTCCTTTGCGATTGTCGGCCACGATGTTGATGAAACGTTGCAGCGACTCATCAAGGATGTCCTTCCACAATTTTCGATCGTTGTCGGAGAGTGCTCGCAGAGGATCGAGCGAATCTTTGAACTCGCCGGTCTTCAGCGAGTCGGACGCGATGCCGACTTTCTCGGCGAGCTTGCTGGCGTCGTAACGGGGAATGATCACGCCAATCGAGCCGGTCCACGTCGTTTGCTCGGCGAAGATTTTGCCCTCTTTGCCGCAGCCCATTGCGATATACACGCCGCCGGATGCGGCTATGCGCTTCATCGCAACGTAGATCGGTTTGCTTTTTTGCAGGTCGACCAACTTGTTGTAGATCTGATCGCTGTCCGCGACCAAGCCGCCGGGACTGTCGATGACCAGCAGCACTCCTTTGACTTGTTCGTCGTCTTTGACGTGCTTGATCGCCTTCAAGAAGTGGCCGGTGAATGGCGGCATGATCGTGCCGCTGACATCCAGCACGGCGATCTTGTCCTTCGACTGTTTGTCACCGGAGCGATACCGCTCGGTCGGGCCATCCCCCTTTTGAAAGTACGCGCTGTATTCCGAGTTCAACCTCGCGCAATAGATCAGTGAAAAGATCAGAGCGATCATCAGCAGTCGGACACACCAACGGTGAGCCCAGAACGGTCCCGGCGGAAGTTGCTGAATGATGATCGGCGGCGGCGACGTTGGCTGAATGATGGACGGTGGAACGGCGGACATGAGCGATTCTCCAAAAAAACGGATTAGCCGATGTGTTTCAGCCCTCAGACATCACTGGATGAGAAGGGTCTGTGACTGAAACTCGCCGGCTCACCGGATTAGGCGGACACAGATAACCTGGCAAACTTTTCCGACGTTTCCGACTGTGCGAGCCACACGCTCGGAATTGCTCGTATCGCTGGCACAGTCGTCATAGGCCGAGCATGTCAGGGTCGATAGTAACTGGCGACAAACCGGTTGTTGGAACCGGGCGGATTATTGGGTTGCAGACGGACCCCTGCAATCCACGCCACGACCAACACCACTCAACGCGAATGGCCCGACAGGGACGCAGGAGCCTCGGCAATGAACAAGAAGCATGGATTGGTGGCAACGGCGTGGATGCTCGGTGGCGGACTGCTGCTGAATGCCAGCATGATACAAGCTCAAACGGGAACGCCGGCGGACGAATACTACGCTCCGTATCAGAGCGCACCGTTCTTGCCTAAGAAGGCTCCCAGGTTGCTGCCTGAGACGATCCGCAATGCGGATGGATCGACGGCTAACTCGATCGCTCGACCGATCTCCCCCAACGACTCGCTGAGCGCCGGCCGCAAGATCAACGCGACCGCGCCGAAGCGCCCCACGAATCGCGTCACCATCACTCCCGCGAATCATCAGAGCGAGTCCAACTTCCAACCGGCGAATCAGAACGAAGCGTCTCCATCACCGGTCCAGAAACAATTGGAAGAGATGTATCGCAAAGACGGCCGCCCGATGCCGCAGATGAATTTCAGTCAGACACCGCTGCCGGCAAACAGCAAGAATCCCAGCGTTGTCAGCCCGCCGAGCGGAGGACCGTCCAATGTCGTGCCGCCGAAGCCGCGCAGCATGCTCAGCAAATTGAATCCATTCAGCCGGAATAAGACGGCTCCCGCTCAGTTGCCAAACCATCCAGCGAATCCGATTCCGAACACCGCCGTGCGTCTGCCACAGGCTCCCCCCGCCACGGCCGGCGGAGCAAACGGTGTCAATCCGGCTGGTGGCAACCGCGCGACCGGTTTCAACAACGGTGCGCCACGGGCAATTCCGGTTCCGGCATCGGCGATCCCCGTTCAACAGAACGGATCCGGACAAACTGCGGCTCAGAACGGCAGCCGACTTCCCAATGCATTGCCACCGGTGCCGGGTGATCCGGGCTATCAAGCCCCAGCATCCAGCAGTGCCGAAGCAATCCCACCGGCTCCCGCCTCGGTCGATGACGCGCTGGAGAATGCCTTCAAGGACATGACCGAAGAAGATTCCGAAATCGCCGTTGAAGCCAAATCCGCGCCGAGCAAATCGGCCCAGCCAATGGACACCGAGGAAGGTAACCCGTTCAGCGGCCTGTCGCTCGATGAGGAATTCGGCCCGGCCACGAAGCCAGCGGCGGCCAAGCCAACATCAGAATCCAAGTCGACGGCTTCTGACGACGAAGTCTCTCTTCCTTCGGGAACCATCGCTGCCGAACCGGTCAAGGAAGAAGTGGATTCCAAGATGAAGCTCATCGCCGAACGTGGCGAACTGCGTGGACTCAAAGGCTTCTGCCCGGTCGCTCTCCGAGATGATCGCGATCTGAAGAACGCTTTGCCGGAGCATCACACCACCTTCAACGGCCGCACATACTACTTCAGCACCGCCGAAGCCAAGAATCTCTTCGACGAGAACCCGCAGCACTACGCTCCGATCTCTGGTGGCCAAGACGCTGTGCTGCTGAAGGAAAAGGTCACGAAAGAGGGTTCCCTCGATCATGCGGTTTGGTTCAAAGACCGGTTGTACCTCTTCACCAGTCAGAAGACGCTTGAGCAATTCGTAGCGACTCCCAAAGAGTTCGCCATCAGCGAGTAGAGCCCCCAACGTCGTCTGACTGTCACGATAGCCCCGGTTGCGAAAGCGACCGGGGTTTTTTCGTTTTTACAGATTCCGATTCACAGTCGTGATCAGCCCCGTACATGAGTTTCGGCGGGCCTTCGCCGAGCGGTATTCGCCGCCGTGTCCAAACTCATTTCACGAGGTTGAGCGATCATGTTGCTGACGTCCCAGTGGTTTTCGTTGTTGAAATTGTCGTTGCGTGGAAGAGCCGGTCGGCGTTCTGATCGACTGAGCCGAGCGAGTCGGACTCGGCGAGGAAATGGCTCGCATCGGACGATGGCGGCGGAACAATTGGAGACGCGAACGCTGCTCACTCAATCGGCGGTGACGGTGGCGTTGAATGTCTCGGCCGAGCAGTCGGTGGTTGGTGATTCCGTGACGTACGCGGCGAGGGTGAGGCCGGCCGATGGGTCCATCGTCTCGCCGACGGGGACTGCAACCTTCTTTGATCGGACGACCGTCGGATGGATCGCCGTGGGAGCCGATGCGGGCTTCGCACCCCAAGTCGATCTGTTGGATCAGACTGGCACGCGGTTGCTCACGTTGCCGCAGGCGTACGGTTCGTTGTTCTTGGGTGGCGTGCGAGTCGCGCTGGGTGACGTGAACGGTGACGGCGTGGCGGAAGTCATCACGGCTCCGGGTCCAGGGACGGCACCGGACGTCTTTGTTTATGGGATCACCGAAGGTGCGAGCGGACTGGTTGCGACGCAGATTGCGCATTTCCTCGCAGGGGACTCAGCGAATACCAGCGGAGTCAACATCGCGACCGGCGACGTGAACGGCGACGGCTTGGCGGATGTCGTGGCCGCGATTGGCACGACCATCAACGTCTACAGCGGCGCGGATATTGGGGCGAACACAACAATTCAGCCGATCTTGACGCTCGGCGGATTTGGCACGCTGGTGACTTCGATCAACATCGCCACTGGCGACGTGAATGAGGATGGGCACTCAGATGTTGTCGTCGGGACGGGACTGGGTTCCGCTCCGAGCATCAAAGTCTTTGACGGGATGACTGGCGGGAGCTTGTTCAGCTTCACTCCGTTCGAGCCAGCGTTTATCGGCGGCGTGAGCGTCGCGACGGGCGACTTCAACGGCGATGGGCACCTGGAAATTGTTGCGGCCAAAGGGGTCGGCAGCACTCTGGTCAAGTTCTTCAATCGGACGGGAACGGCGGCCGTCGCCGGGGGGAATCTCAGCGAGGCTCCGCTGCAAGACGGGTTGCAAATTGTCACAGCGGACTTCGATGGGAATGGGCGGGATGACCTTGTCATCTCGACGGTGCTGGGGACGATCGGCAAAAGAGCAGACGCCACGGATTACGTCCCGACGGCGGAGTTTGTGTTTCCGGGATTCGGTCTCGGTGGGGTCGGCGGCATCCGCGCGGACGTCTTCTTGCTGCGGTCCAGGGCTCCCGTCCTCCCCAGCGGGATCGGCTTGAGAACGGCCTTCCGCGCGGGGAACTTCGCGGCGTCCGCGAGTGTGTTCAATCATTACCTCGGCGAGTTGCCGCTGGACGTGAAGGGAGACGCGGCGCTCACGCTCAGCACGCTCGCTCCGGGAGTTCACTTGGTTCATGTGAGGTACTCCGGCGATCAGATTTATCTCGACGGTGCCTCGAAAGTGGTCGCGAACGGCGTTGCTGACAAAAACGATTTCGGCGATGCGCCGGACACCTACGGGACGTCCCTGTTCGCAAACGGTGCGCGGCACGGAGCGGGCGGGCCGAAACTCGGATCGAAAGTGGACCTCGAAACCGACGGGCATCCCAGTGCCAATGCCACGGGCGACGACTTGGCCGGACCGGTCAACGATGAAGACGGTGTGACGTTCATGTCGAACGTGATGTTCTCGAACGATCAATCACTGACCAACACCGTCACCGTGAATGCCTCGTCGAGCGGATTTCTGGATGCGTTCATCGACTTCAATCGCGACGGGGATTTCGACGACGAGGCTGAAAAGTTGCAGAGCCGCAGCATCCCCGTCGTGGCCGGAGAAAATCAAATCACATTTGTCGTTCCGTCTAACGCCGTGATCTTCCGTCGCACTGGCATTCGTAGTTTTGACATTCCAGAGCTTTCTTTGAGTGCTGGTGACACGTTCGCCCGTTTCCGCATCAGTTCGGCGGGTCAATTATCGCCCACTGGCGCAGCGATAGACGGCGAGGTTGAGGACCATCGCATCACGCTGCAAGACGTGAGTTCTGGAACGGGAAAGTCGTCCCCGTTGTTAGTGCAGCTCCCTGCCCATTTTCAGGGAAACATCGCGATGCCCACGCAGCATGACTTCGTCATCGCGAACGGTTTGATGACGCTGTTCGACGTCTTCCAGGGAGGCAATCGAACTCCGATGTTTCAAGTGCCGTACGACGCTTATCGTCGCATCGACATCATGGGGACTGCGGGTGACGATACGTTGCGACTCGATCTGTCCGGCAGCGATGTCTCTTTTATGGATTTATTTTACGACGGCGGCACCCAAGCGACCGCAACCGGCGACAGCCTCGTGATCATTGGCGGCGGCCGGAAGTTCGATCATTGGAACATGTCGTACACCGATGCCAAGGACGGCACGATCTCGATTGACGGTTCGACGATTGAGTTCAAAGACCTCGAACCAATCAACATGACCACGATCGTCGATCACGCGACGATTTCGATTTCAGGAGGGCTCAATTACCCCAATGTCACAGCCGCGCTTGTCGATGCCGGCGCGGGAGTCGGGCG
>JAYVQJ010000769.1:0-1501 GCA_043777235.1 Planctomycetia bacterium | reverse complement strand
TCCGCTCGCTTCTCAGGGGGCAATTGGCTGTCCTTCAGGAACGGTCGCCAAAACGGCCCCTTGGCGTCGAAATGGCGTGCCGCGTCGCGTAGGGCCGCCAAGTAGTAGTAAGCCACTTCGTGCTGCAACGTGCCTAGTGCCGTGTCGGCAATGCTCTTGAGCGGCTGGCGATCAAGATTCAGAAACTCCCATCCCTGATCGAAGTCCCTGCTCTTGATGTCGTAGGCGCAAGTCACGCGCAGCAAGACATGTCTGCGACCATCATTCGCCACTTGTAGAATCTTCTGGCGGTTCAAGCTGCCGACCAGCTTGTCATTCCAGTCGCCTTCCGCGTCCTCCGAGAACGTCACTTCCACACGGATTGGATCGGATGAAGAAGGCTCCGCAGCAGCGTCTTTCAAGTGGAAGTCATAGGTCTCGAAGACGTTTCGACGCCTCGGTCCGAGTTCTCGCAAACAAAGGCGAAGTGCTTCGAGAACGGCGGTCTTACCGGAGTTGTTCTCACCGATCAGCACCGTGACGTCGTCGAGTTCAAGCTCCAATTTCTTGATCCCTCGGAAGTTTTCGATGAGCACTTTTCGAATCTTCATGGCGATTGTCATCCCCGTCTGAAACTTGTGAGTTGCCATTGCATGGTAGCAGATGTTTCATGCAAATCGGGGAAGAGAAGGGGACGCAGCTCTTTAGGGGAAGAAAGGATTGGAATAAGAGTTGCGTCCCCCTTCCCCCCCTTCCCCCGCTCGTGACGTCGTATTCGTATCGCGGCGACGACAACAAGACTCATCTCGAAGTCGTGCGGTGGAAGCCGTCCGCGAATTCGAGCGTGTCTCGCGCAACCGTCGCGGAACTCGTGAGAGTCCCGACTTGAAGTTTCACGACTTCAGCGACGGCTCCGATATCAAACCTACTTCTTCCGCTCGTACTGAAAGTCCAGCGTCCCTTCGGCGAGCGTGAGGTCTTTGATCGCTTCGAGCAGTGCGGCTCGGTGGGCTTTGTCGGGCGAGAGTTTCGGCTCGGCGGAGAGAGCGAAGACCGTGATGTGGTACTTCTTCAAGCCGGGGCCTTTCGAGCACATCGGGTCGTACTCGGCGCGGCGCTTGTCGTTGAGGCCGAGCTTGCCGATCGACTGGGAATTCTTTTCGAGCTGCGTCACGTTGGCGGGGATGTTGTAGAGAACCCAGTACGACTTCACGTCGCCGGGACCGGGGACATGCCACACGTTGAGCGCAAAAGACTTCGTCCCTGCCGGAGCGTTCTTCCATTCCACGGCCGGCGACACGCTGTTGCCGTCGCAAGTGCAGTCGATGGAGAGCAACCCTGTCGCATCGACTGAAGAACTCGTCACAGCCAACTGCGGCAGGTTGCTCTTCGGCTTTTGCGTGGCGTCTGTTGTGCTTCTGGTTGCCGGCGGATTGTCCTCGCGGCGCGGAGGCCGGTTTTCGCCGGGACGAGGTGGTGGCGGAGGTCGTCGGTCATCGGGACCGCGACGGCGCGGTGAGTA
>JAYVQJ010000768.1:0-5747 GCA_043777235.1 Planctomycetia bacterium | reverse complement strand
GCAAAAACCGGGGCTAGCGCCGCGCGGCTAATTTGTGCGATCCGTATTACTTCGTCTTCACGACTTCCGTTGAAGAGGACTTGGTCGGCACTTTGACTCCGTCACTGCGATCGTTTGCCGAAGCGGTTCGCTGAGATTGCAGAAAATAGACTCCCGCGGCGAGAAGCATCGCTGTCGCCAAGAGGCTCAACGCGGCCGTGGTCACGGGGTGCCGACGAGCGACATCGACGACTCCTGATAATTTCGCGACCTTGGCTTTGACGACCGCCTTCTGCGAAGCCGACGCTGCACCCGCTCCCGACTTCGTGACCTTTGAACCGGCTGCCTTTGTCGGATCAGTCGAGTTTTGTCTCGACGCCGTCGCTGTTTTCGCGGTGACGGCTGATCGCGCTTTCGCCTCGCCGCTTTCGGCCGCCTTCTTAGTTGTCATGCTCGGAGTGGCTTTGGGACTTGTCGGTTCGGGCGTTTCAGCAGTTGGTTCGGCCGGAGCGGTCTTCTGTGGATTGCTCAACAAATCTTTCAGCCGCAGCGCGGCGTACATCGGCAAATGCTTTTCTTTCCATTCGTGCGAAGCGTTCTCGAACAACCACGACGTCAATTCGTCGGCGAGCTCTCGGCCGGTCTGAAAGCGGTCTTCTCGTTTCTTCGCGAGCGTTCGATCAAGAATCTTCGTCAGCGATTCCGGCACCTCGGGGCGCTCGTTGGTCACTGGTGGCGCGGGCTGCGTTTGATGAGCCATCAAGCGTTGAACCAACGTTCCTTCTGTGAACGGCGGATGGCCAGTGAGTGCGCAGTAGAACGTGCAGCCCAAACCGTAGATGTCGGCTCGCGAATCGACGCTGTGACTGTCGATCGCTTGTTCGGGGGCGAGGTAATCCGCGGTCCCGATCACTCGTTCGTCGTGCTTGAGCGTCAGCGACTCTTCGTCGGTCGTCTTGAAGAAGCGAGCAAGTCCGAGGTCGAGAATTTTCACTTGGCCATCCGGAGTGACCAGCAGATTGTCTGGCTTGATATCGCGATGCACCATGTTCTTGGCGTGCGCGTGAGCCAAGCCTTCGGCCGCTTGCCGCATCACGTCGGCGACGGTCATCAGGTCGACCCGATGATCCTCTTTTTCGTTGATGAGATTCGTGAGCGGCTTCCCCTCGACATACTCCATCACCAGGAAATGGATGTCGGTGCCCGCCTCGACTTGCTTGTCGACGTCGAACGCTCGAATGATGTTCGGATGACTGAGAGCCGCGACCGCCTGAGCCTCACGGTAGAAGCGGCCGAGGTAGGACGTGTCTCCGACTTTGTCCGCCGGCAACACTTTGATCGCCACCAGATGATCCATGTAAATATGACGGCCAAGATACACGGCACTCATCTGCCCGGCACCGAGCAATCGCATCAGCCGGTACCGGCCGAGAAAGAAACCCTTGTGCCGACCTTGAAGCAACTTGTCCGCTTGCCAATCAGTGACCAACTCGCGCTGGATGAGTTCTTTGGCGATCGCTCGCGAGTCGTTGGCATCGCTGCCGGCGGCACGCATCTCACGGATGACGTTGTCGAGCGGTTCCGCTTCGACCAGTCCGCTGCTGCGGACTCCGTTGAGAAAGGAAGCGGCGGTGAGTTTCAGAGTCATGGTTCGGTCTCACACAAACAAGGCGTGCGCGTGTCGGTCTCGGAGATTGGAGGCTCGATGGAAGTACTCGCCGGCCAGCAGATCCTGTCCGGCGTTGTGGAACAAATTGGCGAAGTGCTCAAATCCAGCGACGACTTCGTTCGAGTCGGCACCGAATTTTCGTTCGCGGAATTTCATCGTTCGATCGACGGCGGATTCGGCGGCGGCGTCGCCGCGGACGATCAGCACTTCGGCGAGCAGATCGACCGTCGGGATCAGGTTGGGATGATTGGCACTGTGGAGTCGCTCGGCCAAGGCGACCAATCGCTGACACATCGCCAACGCGGGTTCGTACTGCTCGCGTCGCAGGTAGAGCTTCGTCAGTCGGCTGAGCACCGGAACCGACTCGCCTGGCCGAGCTTGTTGATGCGGCTCACGCAGCGCGAGTTCCTCGTGTGACAGCGATTCGACATCGTCGAAATGCACGAGAGACATGTGTGCTTCGGCAAGTGTTCCCAACACGTCGGCGTACAACGCGGGCGACTGGTCGAGCATCCGGCCGTGCTTCTTGCGGATCGCCGAGCACAACTCGATCGCCCGTTCCGGTGCCTTGTCGGCGACCAGCAACTTGGCGAGCCGGTGCATTCCCTCGGCGACGGACTTGTGCCCTTCGCCCAGTTGCTTGCGGCAGATTTCCAGAGCTTTGCGGTACGACTTCTCCGCCGCCGCGTGATCGCCACTGGCGAGCGTTGCGTCGCCGAACAGGACCAACGTCGCCGCGACATCGGGATGATCGCCGCCCAGCACATCTCGCTGAATCTCCAAGGCTCGTGCATAAAATGTTTCGGCCTGCTCGAAATTGTTTCGAGCCGCATGCAGATTGCCGTAGGTGTTAAACGTCAGCGCAATCGCCGCATCCCGAACATCGCCACGATGATTTTGAATTTCGACCGCTCGCGACAGCACTTGCTGTGCGCTGCCGTGTTGACCGCATGTGATGTGCAACCGGCCGAGAAACGTCAGCGTCAACGCAAGTTGTGGATCGTTGGGCCCGAACGCCTTCTCGTAAATGTCCGCCGCTTGATGGTAGATCGATTCGGCTTCGTAAGTGCGGCCCGCGGCCAGCACGACTTCTGCGAGGCTGCGTAACGTCGCCGCGTGCAGGGCCGGATGCGATTGCAAATGCGTCTTGCGAATGGCGAGTGCCCGTTTGAAGAGCGACTCGGACGCGGCGATCCGTCCCGCATCGAATCGGATCGTTGCCAAATTCGACCAGCTTTGAGCAACCAGCGGATGATTCCGTCCAACGGCCCGGCGTCGTGCCCAAAGTGCCTTGACCGCTTGATGCCAAGCTTCGTCGAGTTGCCCCTGCAAGCGGAACACTTCGGACAGATTGTTGAGCGTTGTGGAAACGGCCAAATCGTGAACCGTGCCGTCGATTTTCATGAACTGCGCGTTGAGCTTCAGCAGCCGCGCCGCAAGAACGTATTCACCGCGAGCCACATGCAGTGCGGCCAAATTGTTCCGCGTGCGCATCATCTCCGGCGTCGCCGTATGAATGTTGCCGCCAAGCAATTCGAGAGCGCGGCGGCAGTGCTCCATCGCCTCGGCGAAGCAATTGTCGGCGAACAACGCTTCCGCGAGCTGATTGAGCAAGACGGCCAACTGCGTTCGACGTTCGCTGCCGTAGGATTCGTAAATCCGCTCAGCGCGACGTAACAGCTTGATAGCCGCCGCATCGTTGTGCAGCGCGGTCTCGACCGACGCCAACTGTGCCAAACAGTCGGCAACCGCGAAGTGCGTCTCGCCGACCACCGCGATGCGAATCGTCAAAGCTTCGTTCAGCAGCGGACGAACCTCGGGATACCGATGCTGTTCGAAGTAGCGCTTTGCCAAGCGTTGCAATGCCGAAAGCAATTGCGCAGCGCCAGCCGGACACTGGCTCCGTAGCTGCGCCAGTTCCTGAAGCAGATCTCGTTCGATGACGTCATGATCCGGCATCACTGACTTTCACAACTCGGCTCACAAGGGTGACGAAGCAGGGAAGAACGCAATCAGCTCTTGCCCATCAACGAATGAATGCTCTCGCCATCGACGATGTCGTACGCCAGTTCGCTATCGGAAGCGTTGACCGTGACATCTCGATCAGTGGCCAGTCGGCCGCGACTCCCGGAAGCTCTGGCCTTCGCCGTTGCTTGAGCGTCCTCGGCGTCCGTCTTCTCGTCCAGAGCTTTGATCAGCGACTGATAGACCGACATTTGCACTTCCGTGGACTGAAATGAATTCACGACCGAGGCAATGCCTGGCAGGTACGCGGTCAAGACTCTCCAGCGTGAGGAACTCATCGCACGAACTCCGAAGAAGTTGATTGAGAAAAATAGCAAGCGGGTGATGCCATCACCCGCTTACCCAAGTTGATTCGCGGTTCGGTTAATGCAGCAACGCGCTCTTGGCGAGGTTCGCCGCGAGTTGCTCGGCGGTCTTGTCGGAGCTTTCCGACTTTCCGCTCACCGCATCGGTTGGCTTCTTAGCGGCGGGAGAATCGAAGACCGAATCGGTGACCGCAGCAGCAGGTTTCACCACGACCTTCACGCTCTCGACTGGCGTCGCGCTGATGTTGCCGCCCACTTGCAGCCGGCCGTTGAACGTTGAACCCGATTCGACATTCAGGTCTTTCGTGATCACGTCGCCGAGGATCGTGCCGCTGGAATTGATAACCAGCAGGCCCAATGCCTTGACCGTTCCTTGAACTCGGCCGGCAATCTCCGCGTGCTGAGCGAGAATGTTGCCTTCGATGATTGCCGTCGGCCCCGCCACCAGCTTGGTCTTGGTGGTCACATCCCCTTTGATCGTTCCGTCGATGATCAAGTCTCCGACCGCCTGGACGTTTCCCTCGATAATCGTCCCTTTGCCGATCAAGTTCTGCAGAATGTCGCGCGGCTCTGCGGACGACTCGGCCCCGTTGGCCTGCTGTTCCGCGTCGAGCGTGCTTTGCAGGGAGTCGATCTTCTGATTCACCGCCGACATCGTCGGCGTGCCGCTCATTCCGCTCGCTTGGATTTCTCGTTTCGTCTTCGCTCCGAACATGCTGCCTCCCGGTTTTCGTGTCAATGAAATTGAATGGGCGAGTGACGGCACACCGAGCCAATGCACAACTGGCAGTTCGCACGGCGACCGACGATCCTCAACTCAGCTTCCGCAAAGCGCATTCGCACATCGTGCATTTCGATTGCGTGCTCACAACGACTGACAAACTCTCAGCGGTCGTGACGGTCGTAGCGACTCTCCGCTCACAAAGGCCGCGTCATCGACGTCACGCTTCGAGCGGGCAGAACATTTTCGCCGCGACTCGAACCGAGCGGATCACTCATTGCACGTCCACGACGTTCCTGATTCGCCACTCATGATGCGCAAACGCCACGAAGCCGAGTTCACGGCAGGATTCATTCCGCTCGAAAAGCCGCTGCAACCGCGCTTCGATGGTCGACGCAAATCGTTCATACGACTTACGGACTCAAGCCGCGCGGCTTTGCGAAGTCGTCGGCTGTTGCAGTCCGGGCAGTCGCAGCAGCAACTCGACCGTTCGCAAGGCGGCACCTTGTTGAGTCGCCACAAACGCGCTCGCACGACGTCCCAACTCCTCCGCGACCGGCGACTGTTGCAACAACTCACGCACCGTCGCGGTCAATTCCTGCGGCGTTCGCACAACGCACGCGGCGTCGCGCGCGAGAAGTTGCTCGACAATATCGCGGAAGTTCCACGTGTTCGGACCGAATAACACCGCCGCGCCAAAAGCCGCCGGTTCGATCATGTTCTGCCCGCCGCGCTGTGTCAGGCTCCCTCCCACAAACGCGATGTCCGCCAATCCCCAGCACGCGGTCAGTTCACCGAGCGTATCGAGCAGCAACACGTCACCGGCTTCGCGGATCGCACTCGACCGGCGCTGCAAACTCAAACCGCGCGACGCCACCGCAGCGGCGACTTCCTCGAATCGCTCCTTGTGACGCGGAACCAAAACCAATCGCAGATTGGGAAACTCCAATCGCAACGATTGCCAAGTCTCAAGAGCGAACGATTCTTCCGGAGCTTGAGTGCTCCCCGCGATGAAGACCTTGTCGTCGCTTCGCAGGCCAAAGAACTG
>JAYVQJ010000767.1:0-5749 GCA_043777235.1 Planctomycetia bacterium | reverse complement strand
AACCGCTGATCTCCCAAGCAAATCCCTTGCAACTCATCCGCGATTCCCTCGCACATCGTCACGCTCCTGAAAACTTGGCAGATCAAAACTGCCAATCTTCCCGGCGCAAATCTCGTGCCACAGGACTCAGTCGTTTGCAGAAGTTGTGTATAAATGACAGCGGCGCTAGCCCCGGTTGAACCGGACACTAGCGCGTGCCGGCTGATCTATCCAACCCGAAAATCAGGCGGTGACTCAGCATTAGACCGACAGTCACCTTGAGTCGGGGGATCAACGGCCTTTGCGCTACTGGAACGATCGTGCAAAGTCGCGCAAAGGCCGTTGATCCCCTGAGACAAGGGGACTGTCGATTTCGTCGTTTAACCCCAACGCCAGTGGCGTGGGCGCGACGTGAAATCACGACTTAAGTTCGCGCGCACGCCGATGGCGTGGCGGTTCAACAATGATTCCGACAGTTCCCAAGCTCAGAGGCGTTTGCGAAGGACAGCGGTTGAGAGGTAGCCGTGGCGAAGTCCGACAAGAAGCTGTCGCGGGTGGGAATCGTGGAGTAAACTGAAACCGACTGCCCTCCGTCCCGCCTGTGTGAGCCTGATGTCTGGTAAGCCCACCAAAGAATTGATCTCGATCACCTGTGCCGAATGCGGTGCGGCCTTCAAGGTCGATGCTCGGCATGCGGGGAAGAAGGGGCGTTGCCCTGTCGCCGAATGCCAAGCGGCCTACACGGTGCCGGCGGCGACGGCTTATGAACGGGCGATGCAACGCAACTACGCGGCGGCGCTGAAGCAGCCGGAAGTGGGGCACGTTTCCAACGTGTCTGGAAAGAAGCGACACGTTGAAAACGTGCCCCATGTTGCTCGCGCGAAGAAGAAGCGTCCCGCGCGGTCGATTGCTCAGCGGTTGTGGCCGCTGTGGAGTGCGTGCGGTGTCGGCGCGGCGCTGTTGATTGGGGTCGTGCTGTGGGGGACGGGAGCGGTCGAGCCTCAGAGAGTCGAAGCGGCGAAGGCGGACACGTATCAGCAGCAGGTGGCTCCGTTCGTCAAGAAATTCTGCATCGACTGTCATGGCGAGAAAGATCCCGAAGGAGGGATCGCTCTGCACAACTTCGACAGCGAGAAGTCGGTGACGAAGGCTCGCAAGGTTTGGGAGAAGGTGCTCCCGATGTTGCAGATCGAGGCGATGCCGCCGGTCGAAGAGGGACGCGAGCGGCCGACTCACGATGAATACCTCGCGGTCGCGTCGTGGCTGGAAGACAAGCTGTTCAATATCGACTGCAAGCTCGACCGCGATCCCGGCCGAGTCACTGTGCGGCGGTTGAATCGAGCCGAGTACAACAACACCGTGCGCGATTTGCTCGGCGTGGACTTTGAACCAGCGAAGGATTTTCCGTCGGACGATGTTGGCTACGGTTTCGACAACATCGGTGACGTGCTGTCGGTCTCGCCGCTGCTCATGGAGAAGTATCTCGATGCCGCCGAGAAGATCAGCGAGAAGGTCATCAGCAACTCCGATCCTTCGAAGTCACGCAAGGTGCGCTTCGCCGGCAAGCAACTCACGCCGGGGGGCTCGGCCGAGGATCATGGAGACGTTTACGGGATCAACTCGGTCGGGCATGTGATCGCCGAGCACAAGTTCCCGCGCGATGGCGAGTACCTGTTGCGAGCCAAAGCCGCCGCCGATCAAGCGGGGAGCGAACTAGCGAAAATGGAATTCGCGATCGACGGCAAGCCGGTTCACACGTTTGAGGTCAAAGGAAAGCGTGAACCGGACGAGTACGAATTCAAGCTGGCCGTGTCCGGCGGCGAGCACAAATTCAAGGCGACGTTTCCAAACGACTTCTATGATCCGAAGGCGAAGAGCGGCGGCAAGGATCGCAACCTCTACATCGGTTGGCTGGAAGTCGCCGGGCCGCTCGATGTGCGCGAGGACGATCTACCGGAGTCGCATCGCAAGTTGATCGTGGCGACTCCGACGGCGACTCGTTCGCTGCCGGACGCGGTTCGCGAGAACTTGCGGCCGTTCCTGCGCCGCGCGTTTCGGCGGGGTGTGACCGATGAAGAGATCAATCGCTTCGTGCCGCTCGTCGAGAGCGCCGTCTCGCAAGGAGAGACCTTCGAGCGCGGGATGCAGTTCGCGGTGCAAGCGGTGCTCTGCTCGCCGAGTTTTCTGTTTCGTCTTGAAGCGGACGCGAATCCGAACGATCCGAAGTCCAAACACGACGTCACGCAATTTGAGTTGGCAACTCGGCTGTCGTACTTCTTGTGGAGTTCGATGCCCGACGACGAGTTGCTGTTGCTGGCCGAGCGGGATGAACTCCGCAAGCCGGACGTGCTTCAACAAAAAGTCAAACGGATGTTGAAGGACAGTCGCTCGGAAGCGCTGGTCGAGAACTTCGCGATGCAATGGTTGAACCTGCGGAGCTTCGAGGAACTCACGCCGGATTCGACGAAGTTCCCCGATTACTCGCCGCAACTTCGCGACGACATGCTGCGTGAGACATCGAAGTTCTTCGAGCATGTGCTGCGTGAAGACCTCAGCACGCTGGAATTGCTCGGCGGCCAATTCACGTTCGTCAACGAGCGGCTCGCGAAGCATTACGGCATTGCAGGGGTGAACGGCGACGAGTTCCGCAAAGTGCCGCTCGATGGTGCTCGCGGCCGAGCGGGACTGCTGACACAGGCGAGCATCCTGACCGTGACCTCGAACCCCGGCCGCACGTCGCCGGTGAAGCGCGGCAAGTGGATCATGGAGAACATCCTCGGCACTGCTCCGCCGCCGCCGCCGCCGAATGTGCCGAGTCTTGAAGAGACTCAAAAGGCGAAGCCGGAAGCGTCGCTCCGCGAACAATTGAAGCTGCACCGCGAGAACGCGATCTGCAATTCATGTCATCGCCAGATGGACGACTTGGGCTTCGGCTTCGAGCACTTCGACGCGATCGGCCGCTGGCGCGATCGTGACGGTCAGCACGACGTTGACGCTTCCGGCATCTTGCCCAGCGGCGACAAGTTCAATGGCTCGACCGAGCTGATTGCGATCCTCAAAGGCCGCAGCAAGCAATTCAGCAAATGCCTCGCCGAAAAGCTGATGACTTACGCGATTGGCCGAGGACTCGAATACTACGACCGCTGTGCGGTCGATAAGCTTTTGGACACTCACGCCGCCGACGGCTACCGGTTCTCGACGCTCATCACCCAGATCGTGCTCAGCGAACCGTTCCAGATGCGACGCGGCGACGGCAAGGTGGAATGAACGGGACCGTGGAACAATCCGCTCGCAATGTCGCGGGAGACTGAATGATGGAGACGATGTGGCTGACGGGCGACGCCCTCTGGGAAAGGATGGACCGAGCCGTGGAAAAAGTACGCGAGCGTCTGGAACGGAGCACCTCGGCATTGAGCCGTGCCGGAATTCCTTATGCTGTAATCGGCGGCAATGCCGTGCGAGCCTGGGTGGCTCAAGCGGATGAAGCGGCGGTGCGGACCACGCGCGATGTCGATCTGCTGTTGCGGCGTTGCGACTTGCCCGCCGCGCGAGCCGCGTTGGAGCAGGTAGGCTTTGTCTATCGGCACTCGGCCGGCATCGACATGTTTCTCGACGGCCCGGATGCGAAGGCTCGCGACGCGGTGCATGTGCTGCTCGCCAACGAAAAGGTTCACGAAGACGACCTCGTCGCCGCGCCGGATGTGACCGATGTCACTGAGATTGAAGGCACATCGGTTTTGACGCTGGAGTCGCTCGTGAGGATGAAGCTGAATGTCTTCCGGCGAAAAGACCAAATGCACTTGCTCGATATGTTGGATGTCGAATTGATTAACGCCTCTTGGTGCGACCGATTTTCTCCGGAACTGAGCGGACGGTTACAGGAACTCATTGATGACCCGCGCGGGTAGTGTCGAGTCATTCGTCCGTGGAAACGATTTTCAATTGTCAGGAGCCATCGCAATGTCTGATTCCCTTCAACGCATGACGGCCGGGCAGCGAGCCACGCTGCGGACGTTTGCCGATTCTGGTTTGCTGTCTCGCAGGACGTTGTTGAAAGGCCTTGGAGCGGCGGTTGCTCTGCCGGTGCTCGATTCGATGCTGGCGACTCATGCGTTGGGCGTTGCGGCGGAGAAGGCGTCGGCGGCCGGGAAGGGCATTCCAACGCGGTTGGCGTTTGTGTCGCAGCCGAACGGAGTGATTCAGTCGGCGTGGTTTCCGAAGACACCGGGTGAAGGATTCGAGTTGGTTGAGTCCCTCGAAGCGTTGGCTCCGCTGAAGAGTGATCTGATCGTCATCAGCGGATTGGCTCAGGACAACGGACGAGCGAAAGGAGACGGGCCGGGAGATCATGCTCGATCGGCGGCCAGTTTGCTGACTGGGGCGCATCCGGTGAAGACAGCGGGAGCAAACATCAAAGTCGGCATGTCGGCGGATCAGTGGGTCGCGTCGAAGATCGGCCATCTCACGCGGATGCCGTCGCTGGAAGTCGGCATCGAGCCGGGTCGCTCGTCGGGGAACTGCGATTCGGGATATAGCTGTGCGTACTCGAACACGATTTCGTGGAAGTCGGAATCGACACCGATGGCCAAGGAGATCAACCCGCGATCGGTCTTTGAGCGACTGTTCGGCGGTGAGGAAAACAATCCTGAAGCACGGGCTAAGCGAGCGGCGTATCGCAAGAGCGTGTTGGATGTCGTCGCGGGAGACGCCGCCAAATTGAAAGACAAGCTCGGTCAGACCGATCGGCAAAAGCTCGACGAGTATTTCACCAGCGTTCGCGAGATCGAAACTCGCATCGAGCAAGCGGAGTCGCAGGCGAAGAACTCACGGCCGGACTTTGAAATCCCAAAGGGAATTCCCAAAGACGGTCGCGAGCATTTGCGGTTGATGTACGACCTGATGACATTGGCGTTCCGCACCGACAGCACGCGCGTCATCACCTGCATGGCCGCGAACGAAGGAAGCAATAAGACCTACCCGTCGATTGGCGTCAACGAAGGGCATCACGAGCTGTCTCACCACCGCAACGAAGCGGACAAGATGGACAAGCTCAAGAAGATCGACAAATTCCAGATGGAGCAGTTCGCGTACTTCCTGCAACAACTCAAGTCGGTCAAAGAGGGAGAAGGGACGCTGCTCGATCATTGTCTCGTGATGTTCGGCAACGGCCTGGGCGACGGCAACGCGCACTCGCACCATAACCTGCCGATCATTGTGGCCGGACACGGTGGTGGATCGGTGAACCCGGGGCGATATCTGAAACTCGAAAACGAAACGCCGCTCAACGATCTGTTCTTGTCGCTGTTCGATCGGATGGGCGCGCCGGCCGATTCGTTCGGCGACAGCAAGGGACGCTTCAAAGAGATCGACGTTTAGCCCAACCACTTCGCCGCTTGCTTGGCGAAGTAGGTCAGGATCATGTCGGCACCCGCTCGTTTGATGGACGTGAGGATTTCGAGAGCCGTGCGTTGCTCGTCGATCCAACCGTTGGCGGCGGCGGCTTTGACCATCGAGTACTCGCCGCTGACGTTGTACGCCGCCAGCGGAATCTCCGGGTGAGCCTGCTTCACTCGGCGGATCACGTCGAGGTAACTCAGAGCCGGTTTGACCATCAGGATGTCGGCTCCCTCGGCGACATCGAGCGCCACTTCGCGCAGCGCCTCGGCCGCGTTGGCCGGGTCCATTTGATAGCTGCGTCGGTCGCCGAATTGCGGAGCACTCTCGGCCGCGTCTCTGAACGGGCCGTAGAACGCCGATGCGTATTTCGCCG
>JAYVQJ010000766.1:0-1506 GCA_043777235.1 Planctomycetia bacterium | reverse complement strand
CAGTGTTTATGCTCGACACTTCATGACCATTCAGAATCCCCAGGAGTTGCGTCCGCGATTGTCCGCATGGTTTGAGCAGCAAGTGGAATTGAACGATGAATTCTTATCCCAATTTAGTCGCATCGTGGTATTGGGCTTCAAGGTGCATGGTCCGACGTGGCTGACGATTGATGATTTTGGCGTCCAAAGTTTGTTGGCCGCACGTGTTGCCAAGTTGGCGGGATTGGCTGCACTATTGGAATCGAAATTCGCCGCCGCGCCGGAACTAACCAAGAAGATTCTTGAAGCTGGCTTGAACTTGGATCGTTCGGCGGCGGATCGTTACGTTCAGCTCAGCGAGTACGGCGATACCAAGTCAGCCCGTCAGATTCAACGGGCACTTTGGACGCAACTATCGACCGACGAACAGCAACTTCCTCGTGTGCAAGCCGCTTTTGCCGAGCAGTTGTTGCGGGAGGGCCGGCTCGATCTTGTCGTGCCGATCGCAGAGCGTTTGCTGAAAGATGAGCCGGACAATCCGCGTTGGTTGTTCTGGTCGGGATGCTGTCTGATCGCCGCAAATCGCGACGTAGATGGGCGGAAACATTTGCAACGGCTTGTGCAGATGAAAGTGAGTTCTCCAGAGAGCGATCTCGCGAAGCAAGTCCTGCCGCTGCTCAGTAGGCTTTCGCAAAGCGAGGCGGATTGTGCCAATTTTCTCGACGAAGCCTGTCTTCGCATCATCCAGTCAGCTCCACAAGTCCTTTCATTCGAATCGGAATTCGCGGCGGGTGATGGCAAGCTGGTTCGTGTCCAAATCCAATTCAATGGGCCTCAATTTGCGGCGGTCTGCTGGAAGGACAATAAGCCTCGCGCTGGCGTCCAATGCAGCAAGAATCTCTGCCGATTCTTCATGAAGGATGAAGCGGTGGTCTACGAAATATCGGATCGCCAAACCCAGCCCGCCATTTCGGTTCAACTAACGGACATTGGCAGCGGCTTGTACCGGAACATCAATGGAAACCTCGTCACGGAGCCTCTCCAGTTGATGGCGGTCTTACAAAAGTTTCTGGATTCCCCCGCGTTGGAGAATGGCGGCTGGAAGGAACTGATGAAGCGACGACGGAGTCATGGAGTTTTCACCGTTCCTATCGCTGATTTGAATGGTCAAAAGATAATGCGCTGGCTCGCTGTGGATCTGGTGAAAACGAAAATTCTCGAGTACCGCTGCCTCGTTTCTGACAGTGGCGATTTCAAACAACTCCAATTGGGCGAGACTCGCGTGCAGAATATTCAGCACGGCAGGCTCGATGAATTCAAACTGCCGAAGTTGGAATGGCCGGACTATCCGACTCAAAGTCTCACCCTCAACGACCCCGTTGGCATGATGCGACTTATGACTTTGACGACTCAGCTTTTCAGCTTCGATGACTCAGGCACAGGCATCTTCACGCCGCCTAGCAAGCCGTCACTACAGAAGCGTTAAGTGCGGCCACAATCAACCTCAACTTTATGGCGAAATGGCTC
>JAYVQJ010000765.1:0-5761 GCA_043777235.1 Planctomycetia bacterium | reverse complement strand
CTAGCGCCGCGCGGCTAATTTGTGCGATCCGTATGATAGCCCTTGAATCGACAAGCTCTTCGCAAACGCTCCGGTCGTCTCGACCGGAGCGTTTGCGTTTGTTGAGTTCCGCATGTGCGATCGAGTCCTTTGGAGCAGACGACGACGCATTACCTGAAGGAAACCTGAATTCTCAAGATTTATTGATTCACAAATTGTGAATCGCGACGCTACTCTCTTCACCGATGTCACTCGTCCAGAACTACTCGCTGCACCGAACTCGCCGAATCGCTCTCGTTGCGATCCTGCTTGGTTTTTGGTTTGGCGGCGAAAAGACGTGCCAAGCGAGCTGTGGTGACTACTTGGTGCATCCGGGGAATCAGGCCCACTCGCTGCCACCGACCGACGGTTCCGGCGACCCGCACCAAATGCCGACGTCACCGTGCCGAGGAGCCAATTGCTCAAGGCGTTCCGAGGTTCCGCCCCTCCCGACTCGACCGACGGTCGAGACAGTTTCGTCATTGGAGTGGGCGTGTTTGATGCAACAGATTCGCGACCAGGACAACGAGTTGAACCGTTGGTCGCTGGAGTCTGAATCTTTGCTGGCTTGGCACACGAGCCAGCCGCTGGATCACCCTCCGCGAGGGTAGTTCTGATCCGTTTGGGGTCACACGCTGACGCTGGGTTTGTCCCTGCGCGCTCTCTCAATATCACGAGACTGAGCTGCGTCTAGCGATTGCTGACTCACTTCCACACGGATCAATGCGCCGTTTTTGTCTGGTGCTTGCGCTCAACATGCTGCTGGATTTGAGTTGCGAACTTTTTGCCGTTGAATGGCGGCAGCTTCGGCATTCATCAAACGTCCGCGCGGAAATTCCGCCGGAGTTCCATCTCTGCGGTCTTTTTTTCTCGTTGCTTTACTTCTAGGAGAAATGTGATGTCTCAATCTCTTCGTTCCTCTCCGGTTCGACGTGGCTTCACGTTGATTGAACTGTTGGTGGTCATCGCCGTCATCGCCGTCTTAATTGCACTGCTGTTGCCGGCCGTACAGCAAGCTCGCGAAGCGGCTCGACGATCGCAGTGCAAAAACAACCTCAAGCAAATCGGACTCGCTCTGCATGCCTATGCCAGTGATTTCGATGTTTTGCCAATGGCATCAGGTGGAAATGGCTTTTCGCCCCATGCGCGATTTCTCCCGCAGATCGATCAGGGTGCCTTGTTCAAAAAGCTGAATTTCAAAGTCAGTGTCTCAGCGACGACCATCCCGGCTGATCCCGGTAACGCCGCCGCGTGGGTCATGACGCTGCCCGTTTTCCGTTGTCCCTCGGACAGCGACACGGATGTTGGCGCACCCACTGTGGTGGGGGGGCGAAACAACTACTGGTCCAATTACGGCACCGGTGTCGTGGTCAGTCTCCCTGGGACAACGGTCGGATCAACCAACTACGGCATGCCGATGCCGAACGGACCCATGTACAACTCCAGTGCCGTTCGAATTACGGATATTCGTGACGGCACAAGTACCACGATTTTGTTTTCCGAAAAGTTGATCGGTGACGGCAGCAACGCCATCAGCACCCCGGACACGGACACTTATATGCCCGGCACTTATCCCGCCAACGAGGACGAGGCGTACTCGTTCTGCCAAGCGGCGAACGTGAACAATCTGGCCCAGCAAGGGAAATCCTTCAACTGTGTTTCTTGGTTGGGGGCCGGGAATCAATCGACTTTTGTCAATACGTCGATCCCGCCCAACGTACGCGGGTGCATGTACCCGCCGAGCCGTATGGCGTCAGCGGTCAATAGTCGGCACAAGGGTGGCGTGCATGTCCTGCTGTGCGACGGCGCGGTGAATTTCGCGTCGAACGGCATCGACGTTAAGGTTTGGCGGGCTCTCGGCACGCGGGCTGGCAAAGAGCCTGACGCCCGATTGTAAGGATGCGTTTCAGGTCGTCGGCGCTCTTCGGATGCAGACGGCCTTGCTCTCGAAAGGTGCGCACGACGGCGTGCGCACTCCGTTTTCTGCTTCGCGCGGGTAAGAGGTTCCGCGCATTCCTTTGAGTCCCCTTTGTGGTTGAGGTTTTCCCGATGACGATTCGTTCGATGACAACGTGCCCGTGCTGGCTGCTGATGTTGGCTCTGCTGTGCGTGGTCTCGGTGGGCTGCAGTGGACCACGCGGTCAAGCCGTCAATCCCACGATGGCCAAGGACGTCTTGAAGACATTCCTTCAAGCATGGCAGGACGGCAAGAAGGCCGAAGATCTCAAACCGGGCATCACGGGCTTCGACAGAGATTGGAGTGCCGGAAAGAAGCTCGTTTCCTTTGAGATCAAGCCCAACGAAGCCAACCAGGGAACGACGCTGCGAACTTCGGTGCAACTGACACTGAAAGACGACAAAGGTGCCGAGTCCAAATCCACAGCGAACTACAACGTAACCACAGCCCCTGCGGTCACGGTCAGTCGCGATGACGACGACTAGGCACCTCGCGAGATTCGCTAGCCGTAGGTTGGGATTTCCATCCCGACCCGCTCGGCACTTCACCCCCACAGGATGTGGGCAATTCATTTCACGCCGCAGTTCTTGCGGCGGTGGCTCGCTGATTTTCTGGACCGAACACACCGATCTCTCGCGAGATTGTTCACCCAAATCAAAGAAGGGACTTCCGAAATGTCCTCTCGTTCCCATTTTTCGTGGGTTGTGACCATGACGCTCAGCAGCGCACTTGTGCCCGCGTTGCGGGGGTCGGAACCGGATCGTTCGCCGAAGGTCGTGCCGCAGACTCGGCCGGAAATGAAGTCGGTGTTGGAACGGCTCAAGCAACGGACGGCGCGGTTGCCGCTGCCGGAACTCAAACCGGGAACCGACCTCAGTGATTTGCGACTGGTCGTGAATAACGGCCGGCTGCGGAATCTGTATCTGCCGCAAGAATGGACGAGCTCGTCGTGGGGCGGAGCCAATCGGAATGCTCAGAGCACACCGGCCACGCCAGGCAAGACGCCGAGCTACGCAATCAACGAGCCGGGCATGACGCTCGACTACGCCTTCAAGACTCGCTTGTTCTGGCTGGTCTCACGGCTCAACAACTGTCAGTACTGCTTGGGGCATCAAGAGCACAAGCTGCACGCGGCGGGCATGGATGACGATTCGATCGCTGCACTCGACAGCGATTGGTCGGTGTTCCCAGCGAATGAGCAAGCCGCGTTGGAGTTCAGTCGTCGATTGACCGTCTCCCCGCACGGGTTCTCCGACGCGGACCTCGCGATTCTGCGTCCGCACTTCAACGAGACGCAAATCGTTGAGTTGGTGCAGACCATCGCACAGTACAACTCGACAAACCGCTGGACCGATTCGACGGGCATCCCGCAGGACCAAAAGTTCGGCGAAGTGAGCATCACATTCGACACACCGACTTCGGAGAAGTTCCAAAAGCGGCCCACGATTGTCTTCCCGAAGAACGAAAAGTCACGCGGCGAATGGGAGCCGCACGACGTGGTGTTGGCCGCGTTCGAGGCAGTTCGCAATCGCGAGCCGCGCGTGAAACTGCTGTCGGAATCTGCCGCGCGCGAGGCGCTGCAGCTTTCGGCCGATGCTCCGCTGCCGACGTGGCAACGAGCGATGGCCTACTTCCCGCAGAGTGCTCGGCGACAGGGCGAGCATCGCAAGGCGGTCGCGGAAATCGGCCGGCTCTCGCCGCGCACGAAGGCGCGGATTCAATGGTCGGTCGCTCGCGAGAACCGCGCGTGGTACTCGGCGCAGTTGGCTCGTGAGTCGTGCCGCAAGCTCGGCCTCACCGACGATGAGCTGTTCACGCCCGCCGATCAATCGAAGGCGGTCCCGGCGGCGGATCAAGCAGCGGTCAAGTTCGCTCGCAAGCTGACCAGCACGCCGCGGCAGATTTCTGACGGCGATATCACCGACCTCTTGAAGCACTACACGGCTCCCGAAGTCGCCGAAGTCGTGTACGTCACTTGCATGAGCAATTCCTTTGACCTCTTCACGGAGGCCCTCAACTTGCGAAGCGAATGATGACCCGATGAGCCGGAACGCGCTAGCGTCCGGTTCGAGAGACCAACGACGTTCCGAACCGGACGCTAGCGCGTTCCGGCTGATGGAGCACAAGAATCATCCTGAGATCAATCCCGTCCCTCTTCACTTTCCTGGAGATTTCCCATGCGATTCAGAAAGGCAATGTTGTTTGGTGTCGCGCTGGCATCCGCCGGCTGGATTCAAGCGGAGGATTCGGTGAAGGCACCGTATCCCGTGCCGTTGACTCGGCCGGTGATGAAGCAGGCGCTCGAAGACCTGAAGGCTCGCAAGGAGCGCATCCCGCTGCCGGAATTGACCGACGCCGACAAAGAGAAGCTCGGCGAGCGGTCCACCAGTTATGAAAGTCGGCTGCGTTATCACTACATGCCATATTCCGAAGGGCAAGGGTTCGGAGGCGCTGGTCGCGGAACGGGTGGCGGTGGACTTAACCGCGGCAACGATCCTGAAATGGGCCTCGACTACGCCTTCACGGTGGAGTTGTTCTGGCTCGTGTCACGGACCAACAACTGTCTGTATTGACTGGGTCATCAAGAATCGAAGCTCGCGGTCGCGGGCTTGAGCGAAGATCAGATCGCGTCTTTGGATGGGGATTGGACGGAACACACGCCGGCTCAGCGAGCAGCCTATGCCTTCACTCGCAAGCTGACTTACGAACCGCATCGGCTCGGTGACGCGGACATCGTGGAACTTCGCAAGCATTACAACGACAAACAAATTCTGGGCATCATCGTGCATGTCGCCGGCTACAACTCGACGAACCGTTGGAAGGAAGGCGCGGGCATTCCGCAGTCCGCCGGTGGCGGCAACTTCGGCAGCCGACGCCCCGAAGTGGCAACGACGGGGACCGAGAAGGCCGCAGAGAAACCGGCGGAGAAGCCTGCTGAGAAAGCCGCCGAGAAAGTTGCTGAGACGACGGCGCGTCCGGTCGAACGGTCGCATAACTATCTGACGCCGACGTCGCCGAAGTTTCAGAACATCATCACCAAAGTTGTGCCTCTGAAGATCGACGACAAGACCGGCAAGCCTTCCACGGAAACCGTCTTCCAACGTGCTCCGCTCGAATCGCGAGCTGTTACCGAGAAAGCCTTGGCCGCCGCGAGAACACGAACCTCGCGTCTGCCAGTGGTGGACGAAGCTCAGGCGCGAGAACTTGTTCCCGAAGGTTTCCCGGCTGGCGATTTGCCGCAGTGGGTGCGATTGCTGGCCACGTTCCCGAATAACGGGAAGAGCCGCATCGCCAGCATCCATTCCGCCGAGTCACGCGGCGATCTGACGCCACTATTGAAAGCTCAAGTCAGTTGGATCATCGCCCGCCAAGACCGAGCTTGGTACGCACTCGGTCAAGCGCAGCGCCGGCTGCGCGACCTGGGCTGGTCCGACGATCAAATCTTCAAGCTCGACGGAGACTGGCCGGAGTTCACTCCGGCCGAACGTGCTCAGTTCCGATTGGCCCGCCAATTGGCCGCGTCGCCCATCATGCTGACTGATTCCGAAACGACCGACGCCGTGAAGCTGGTGGGACCGCGCGACGTCGTGCAACTCATCAGCTACACAACCAACCGCGCGTCGTTCGATCGCATCACCGAGGCCGCCGGACTGCGGATCGAGAAGTAAGGCGATACGATTGGCTCACCAACATCTCACGACCGGATCGGCCGGCGAATCCGGTCGTGACGATGTCGGCTACCAATCTTCTCCGCCGGTGTTATGGGGACTCAGATTGATGTTTGCG
>JAYVQJ010000764.1:0-5767 GCA_043777235.1 Planctomycetia bacterium | reverse complement strand
GCGCGGCTGCGGCTGTTTCCGATCAACGAAGTCGCGAACGTTGACTCACCGAGAGCGGTCGTGGCGGTGACTCAATCAAAGGCGTTTCGCGTTGCTTTGAAGTCCATTCGCGAGCGGACGGTCGTTGGAGAAAACACCGGGCCGCTCATGCGACTGGAGTTGGACGTGATGTCGGAACCTCGATTGCGTCCGCTCTTCTTGAAGTGTTCGGTGGCAGAGGTTTCAGTGACCGGTGCGCGAAAAATGGAAAAAGACGAGCAGCGATGGCAACCGTACTCGCCCGACGCCAAGTTAGAACTGACCTTCGGGCAAGGTGGCCGACAGCTGTCGTTGCCGTTGGACTTCCGACGTCCGGAAGGTGATTGGTCCTCGCTGTCAGTCTCCGGAAAATTGCGTGTTGAGACGGCGGCTGGCGAAGAGCCATTGGAGTTTCCCGTCGGGGCGGAAGCCCGCAGTGTGTCGCGGCGGCGTGGCGGAGTGACGGTCAAATTGTTGCGCTGGGAGCCGATCGGTGAGGCGAAGGAGAATGGATTGAATGTGACAGCGCTCGTGACTTACGACACCGGTGGACCGGCGTTTGAGTCGCATCGCTCGTGGATGCTGTTCAACGTCGCGGGTCTTGTGCGAGCTGGCATGATGCCGGGAGACAAACCGCCTGCTGGCGCGGTCGTCAACGAGATCAACTTGCTCAAGCCGACTCACACCGAAAGCGACGTACAACCGGACGGCAGCATCGCGGTGACGTATCGCTTCGAGAAATTGCCGCTTCCGCCGAGTGAGTACCGTTTCCGATATGTCGCACCAACGCTGATCCTCGACGTGCCGCTCGAATTCGAACTTCGCGACGTTCCGTTGCGAAGCGGCCGTTGAACTCGCGAGGATGTCGCCGAAACAACTTATCGAGCCGGGCGTGACGCCGATGCCGCTTCCCTTGATTCAGCCGCTTGATCCTCCGCCCGATGTCGGCGAAACGTTGCGTCGCTTCGCCGATTGGCCGAACGTCGTGCTCTTCGACAGTGCATCGCGGCGGCCGGAATTGGGGCGGTATTCGTTTCTCGCCGCCGATCCATTTGAGTTTGAAGAGTTATCGTCCGTGCCGTTCGGGATTGACCCGTTCTCGCGGCTGCGTGAATGGTCGCAGCGTTTCGTCGGTGAAACACTCCCGGAATTGCCTCCGTTTCAAGGAGGCGCGGCGGGATTGTTGTCGTATGAATTGGGTGGAGCGTGGGAACGATTGCCTCGGCCAGCCGTCAACGAGTTCGAACTTCCGTGGCTGGCAGTCGGCCTGTACGACTGGGTGATTGCTTGGGATCACGAGCAAGGAACCGCATGGATCATCTCGCAGGGATTCCCGGCCAAAGGTGCCGACCGGTTTCGCCGCGCGTTCGAGCGGATGCAGACAGTGCTCTGTCGGCTGAATGACGTTGAGAAGTTTGCGCAGCCTTCCCGATCGAGACACAAGCGGAACTCCGATGCCGTTGCAGAACCGTTTCAGCGAGGCCCATTCGACTTTCTCGCCGGCACCGGTAACAGCAACTTCCTCCGAGACGAATATCTGCGAGCCGTCGAACGCGTTATCGAATACGTCCGCGCGGGAGACATCTTTCAGGTGAACCTGTCGCAGCGATTGCTGTTTCCGGCGGTCGAGGACACGCTGGCGTTGTATCTGCGGCTGCGAGAACACAACCCCGCGCCGTTCGCGGGATACTTCGCTCACGACGATTGGGTGATTGCGAGCGCTTCACCGGAACGATTCGTCCGTGTGCAAGAGAATGTCGTCGAGACCCGGCCGATCAAGGGGACTCGGCGGCGACGGCATCGGCCGGAAGCGGACCTCTTCACCGAAGACGAACTGCGCGAAAGCGAAAAGGATCAAGCGGAGAACGTCATGATCGTCGATTTGCTACGCAACGATTTGTCGAAGGTCTGTTCGCCGGGCTCGCTTCATGTTCCGAGTTTGTGTGCCGTCGAATCCTACGAGACGGTGCAGCATTTGGTCTCGGTCGTCCGCGGCACGCTCGACCGTGATTCGAGCGGCCGACAACTCGATGCCTGGGACTTGCTGGCGGCGATTTTCCCTGGTGGCTCGATCACGGGTGCGCCGAAAGTTCGTGCGATGGAGATCATCGCCGAATTAGAACCGACCGTTCGTGGCCCTTACTGTGGCAGCTTGTTTTATGTGGGCTTCGACGGTTCGACCGATAGCAGCATCCTGATTCGGACCTTCACGGCTCGCCGAGGCTGGATTCAATGTTCCGTCGGTGGCGGCATCGTCGCCCAATCCGACCCCGCCGCCGAGTACGAAGAGACGCTCCACAAAGCCGCCGGAATGCTCCGTGCTCTGACCTCTGACCTCTGACCCCATGATCCTGCTCATCGACAACTACGACAGCTTCGTCTTCAACCTCGCTCGCTACTTTCGCGAGTTGGGTTGCGAGGTCGTTGTCTCTCGAAACGACGCGATGACGGTCGCCGAAGTGGCGGCGATGCAACCGTCGGCCATCGTGCTGTCGCCGGGGCCGTGTACTCCAAACGAAGCGGGGATCAGTTTGGAAGTTGTCAGACAACTTGGTCCGACGATTCCGCTGTTGGGTGTTTGCTTGGGGCATCAAACGATCGCGTTAGCGCTGGGTGGCGAGGTCGTGCGTGCTGCCGAGCCGATTCACGGGCGCGCGTCGCTCGTCGAACATGATGGTCAACGATTATTCGCTGATCTGCCGAATCCGCTGACAGCGACTCGGTATCACTCGCTGATCGTTCCCGTTGGAACTCTCCCGACTTGCCTGCGTCCAACAGCGCGAACTCACGACGGAGTGCTGATGGCGTTCGAGCATATCGATCGGCCCACGTTCGGCGTGCAGTTTCATCCGGAATCAATCCTGACCGTTGGCGGACATCGGCTGTTGCAAAACTTTTTGGAGTTGGCCGGACTCTGCCCAGCAAGCTTGCGCGACTTGACGAACATTACTCATCGAGAGCGTCCAGAGGCTCAGACACCAACCGACGTTGATTGGAATTCCGTCGGCCCTCTGCATTGGTGACGGACACCGCGTGCAACGCTGCCAACTTTGCCCACCTTCGCTAAGTGGCCTCGCACATTGCATCGCGTGTGCCTCTTCGGCAGAACCCGCAGAGTCGTTCTGATTTTCTCGTCACTCAAGGTCGATAGAACCAGAAGCGAAGCAACCGCGTAGGGCAAGCTGTTTAGGACGAACGGCAAGAGATGCCGGACGACATTCGTCGGCCGGCTCCCGGGTAAGGTGAGAAGATGCAACGAAACCGAATTCTGTGGTGCTCGGCCGCAGTGGCTGGAGCGATGTGGTTGATCAGCCTCACGGCGATCGGTGCGAATAAACCGGATGTCTGGAAGCGTGACTTCGCAGACGCCGGCAAAGATGCCAATCAGTCGGGGCGACCGCTGCTGATCCATTTTTATGCAACGTGGTGCGGACCATGCCGTGACATGGAAAAAGACGTACTGCATCACTCCGACGTGCGCGACCTGCTGTTGCGCAGCTTCGTCGCCGTGAAGATCGACAGTGATCAGCATCCGGAATTGATTCAACAGTTCGACATTAAAGGTCTGCCGGCCGACGTGGTCGTCGCGACGGATGGTACCGTCCTAATGAAGTCGGAAGGCAAACGGGATCGGAAGTCTTACATCGCTCAATTGCGTCACACGCTGGAACGAATTCCTCCGCCGCAGGAGTCAGCATCCGAGCCTTCCCGCGAGGAACTTGAGACGAAGAAAGACGTTCCTGGAACAGCACGAGTCAGCGAGCCGAAGCAAGAGCCGAATGGTGATGAGAAGCCCGCGAACGAAGGCAAACTCCTCATTGGATTAGACCGTTACAGTCCTGTATCGATGGCCAAGCATCGTCAATGGCGCAAAGGGAGCACCGAATTCGCGCTGGTTTACCAAGGGGTTGTCTATCTTCTCTGCGACGCCGACGAATACCGCGAATTCAAATCTGATCCGAGCAAATATGCTCCACGGCTACTTGGTTGCGACCCAGTAGTCCTCTGGAATTCCGATCGCGCGATTCCCGGCAGCACGAAGTACGGAGCATATTTCGACGGCGAACTTTTCCTCTTCTCATCGCTGGAAAATCGCGACCGCTTCAAGTCGAGTCCAACGCTGTACACTCGGCCGCAACATGTGCTGAAAGTCGATCAAATCGACGGCCCGCGCTGGCGATAACTTGCTTCGTTCCACTCGGCGTTCCAGCAGTCTGCCAGCGAGGACGTCACTGTCGCAGCGCCCGCCGATTTGCAAGACGAGCCACGTGAATTCCGTCACTTGGCGTTCCTTCAAATCGCCCGCTATCATCCGCCCCCTTCAATGGGCAGCCAACAAAGTGCAAGGCAATTTCATCGGAGAGGTGACAGAGCGGCCGATTGTGCTAGTCTCGAAAACTAGTGTACCCGCAAGGGTACCGAGGGTTCGAATCCCTCCCTCTCCGCCTGATCGATGGCCCACGAGTTCTAATCACCGGACTCGTGGGCTGTTGCGTTTCTGGAGTGCTTTCAGAGCTTCCCTTGTGTGGCAGTGTTTGTGGCGTTTTCTGGAACGGGGATTCTCTGAAAGGCCAGCTCATGACGGTCAAACAGGGTTCCTTCCGTGTTGGAAAAGTGCGCGGCGATCTGCGTGGCAAGGTTTGGTACCTGACGTATTCGGAAGATGGTCGTCGCCGTCTGCCTCGCGGGACACATCGAACTGCGAAACCGTGCCGGTGCGCGGATCGTGATGGGCTCGCGTGCTCAAGCCGAGTTCGATTTTCAAGCGGTGAAGGATGGCGATGTCCTCGAACTCGGCGACGTGCGCCTCCAGATTCTGGAGACGCCGGGGCACACGCCCGAAGGGATCTCGCTGCTGGTTTTTGATCGGACCAAGAGCGACACGACTCCGCACGCGGTGCTGACCGACGACACGTTGTTCATCGGCGATGTCGGCCGGCCGGACTTGTTGGCGTCGATCGGCGTCACGGCGGATGAACTGGCGGAGATGTTGTTTCACTCGCTCGACAAACTGCGTGCTCTGTCCGACACGACGCTGGTCTACCCGGCTCACGGAGCCGGTTCAATGTGCGGCAAGAGTTTGAGCAAGGAAACTGTCTCGACCATCGGCGAGCAGAAGCGATTCAACTACGCCTTGCAGCCGATGGGCTTCGAGGAGTTCAAACAGCTCGTCACGGCGGATCAGCCGGAAGCGCCCGACTACTTCGTCTATGACGCGATCAAGAACCGGCAGGAGCGGCCCGATCTGGATTCGACGCTTCGTTCATCGCTGCGACCGCTGAGCGTCGTTGAAGTCGTGTGACTGAAGAACCAGGGAGCACAACTGGTCGATGTCCGCGAGGCCGCCGACTTTGAGGGAGCACACTTCGCGGGTTCGCTCAACATCGGACTCAAAGGGAAATACGCGACATGGTGCGGTTTGATGTTGAGCCACGATCAGCCGATCGTCGTGATCGCCGAACCTGGCAACGAAGAAGAAGCCGTGATGCGTTTGGGCCGTATCGGCTTCGACAACGTCGCCGGCTATCTCCGCGACGGGATGCTGGCGATGGAGTCGCGTCCCGAACTGATTCAGGTCGTGGCGCGGATCACCGCGCCGGCACTCGCGGAACAACTCTTCACACAACAAGCTGTGTTGAAACATCAGCCGGAGGGCGCTAGCCCCCGGTTCGAGAGTGGAAAAACGTCCGAACCGGACGCTAGCGCGTTCCGGCTGATGCAGGCCAACGCGCCGTTCGTGCTCGATGTT
>JAYVQJ010000763.1:0-1508 GCA_043777235.1 Planctomycetia bacterium | reverse complement strand
GCTGTCTCGTCTGCGTCGCGACCGTGAAGAGTTCGATGCGCGCGTGCGACAGACACGGGAGGAACTGGCATGCGCTCGGCAACGGCAAGAGGACGCATGGCGGGAAACTCGTGATGTGCAGTTGGCGCAGATTCGAGCCGAACGTGCGGAGCTTGAAAAGTTGCGTGCGACTTGGATGGACAAGCTCCGCCACGAGCAAGCGGTCTTGCAACATGGTGAGCAGTTCTTTGCACAGCACTTGTCGCGAATCAGCGAGGAATTTCGTCAGGCACAGCGCAGCATCGAAGAGGCCTCGGCGTCTGTACCCGAAGCGAGTTCGAGCGTCGTGATGGCCGAACTGAGTTTGTCCGCGGCAAGTGGTTTGTCCGCGGCAAGTGGTTCGTCGTCGGCGAGTGCGCGGCCGATCGAACCAATGATGTTGAGTTTGGATGAAATTCGTCAGCGGCTGAATGAACTCAAACAACCACAGCGGACTGCCGCGTGAAAGACATTGAACCGAACGTTGCGATCGCTGACAGCGACCGAACGATGAGGAAATCTGGAATGCGACAACGGACGATGATCAATCTGATGTGGCTGAGCGGTGCGATGCTGCTCACGGCCGCATCGTTCGTCGCCGCATCCGAGCCGTCGTCCTCGGAACAACTGGCTGGCAATGCGATCCGAGCCGGAAAGGCCCGCGATCTCACGGCCGTCGGATCACTGACGGAATCTCTGAGTCATGAGTCGGTACTCGTGCGGCAGTCGGCAGCTTGGGCGCTGAGTCAATTGGGTGAGGCCGCGTTCAGAGCGGTTCCGTCATTGACGCACGCGCTTGGCGATTCCGATCCACGCGTTCGCTGGGGAGCGGCGGTGACGCTCGGACGAATCGGTCGTAAGGCGGCGAGTTCGGAGTCGGCGTTGTGGCAGACAACTCGCGATCGTGACCTCGACGTGCGCTGTTCGGCCTTGATCGCGCTGCGAACCGTCTCGGTCTCGAAGCCGAGCGGAGCGCTCCCAGCCTTGATCGAGTGTCTGAAGAACCCTGCAGCCGACGTGCAAGCGGAAGCGATCACGACCCTCGCGGCGATTCACGCACGGTGGGATGACGGAGAGAAGCGATCCGTCGCGACGCAACTCGCGAACGTGTTGGTGATGTCAAACGACGATCTTCGTTTAGCGGCTGCAGTGCTGTTGGGCGATTTCGGTTTGGCGGCCTCGGCGGCGATGACTCCGTTGGCCAACGCGACCGATGATTCGGACAAGTACGTGCAAGCAGCGGCTCTGCGAGCGGTCGGACGGTTCGCCGATGATGTCGATCAACAATGGAATCGTTTGTCCGTCGAGCAACGTCACGAACTGCGTCCCGGATTGGTGGCTGTCACAAAAAATCTGGAAAGCCGCAGCCGCAAGTCCGCTGATGTCGCTCATCTTGCCAATCAGTTTCAGCGTCTGGTCGACGGCACTCAATTGATTTCGAGCGATCGCGAAAGTTCGCCCACAAAACCGGTGGCCTCATCGGTGACCGC
>JAYVQJ010000762.1:0-5774 GCA_043777235.1 Planctomycetia bacterium | reverse complement strand
AATGTCGATCGACTCTCGAACCGGACGCTAGCGCGTGCCGGCTCAGGGGCTGCGGTGCAACCTCTACTAGGTGGTTGGCGGCGGGGCGACAGGTTCTTCGGCGGCGGATTCGATTTCGGCGTAGGCTTCGATCGCCAGAATCATGCGTTCCAGTGTGGCGATCGTTTTGGCAAAGTCCGACTCGACGTAGCGCTGCAAGCTGCCGCGGCGGCCGTCGAACTCGTCGATCTCGTGCCGCACGAACGCGCACCAGCGAGCGACGGCTTCGACTTTCTCTTGAGCCATTTGCAGTCGTTGCTTAGCGGCATCCAGCGCCAGCTTTTCTTCGTAACAGGTAGGACGATGGTCTCCGGCGGTTCGCATCTTGCATCGTTCCAAATCGGATCGAGCCTGCGCGATGACATCGAAGCTGCGGAGCATGTACTGCTTCCAAAAATTTGGCCGGTCGTGTTCGAGCCAGTCGAGAAAGCTAAGCGTCTGCTGTTGCAACGACGCGGCGACATCCATCGCGACGGTCGAGAACTCGATCAAGTGAACTCGGAACGCACGCATCGCGTCGAGCGATTTGACGTTGGCTTGCGACATGATGATCCAATGACGAATTAGGAATGACAGATTACGGATGACAGACGATGAACGGCAACATTCGTAATTCCTAATTCGTAATTCCCAATTCACTCTCACACCGGGTCAATCAGCACTTGGCACTGCGGCAGGCTGTCGAGAAACAGTTGGCCGTAGCGCTTCGTGCGGATGCGTGGGTCGAGGATCACGACTTGGCCGGTGTCGGTGCTGCTGCGGATCAGGCGGCCGAAGCCTTGCTTGAGTTTGATAATCGCTTCGGGGAGCGAGTACTCGAAGAACGGCTTACCGCCGCGAGCTTCGATCGCTTCCATGCGAGCCTCTTGCAGCGGATGGTCGGGGACGGCAAACGGCAGCTTGGTGATGATCACGTTTTGCAGAGCGTCGCCGGGGACATCGACTCCCTGCCAGAAGCTGTCGGCCCCGAACAGGACGGCTCGCGGATCGCTGCGGAACTTGTCGAGCAACATCGTGCGTTGCAGGCCGGCTCCTTGGCAGAGCAGCGTGTAGTTCTGCGCGGCGAACCACGGCGTCAACCGGTTCGCACAGGCTTGCAGCAGCTTGTAACTGGTGAAAAGGACGAAGGCTCGGCCGGCCGTTGCGTCGACGTGCAGTTTGATCTTCTCGCAGAGTTCAGCCTCGAACGCGGCGGGCTGTTCGTTGGGGTCGGGCATCCGTCCGTGCAGGATCAATTTCGCTTGCCGTTTGTAGTCGAATGGGCTGCCGAGCTTTTTTTCGAGCGACTTCGTCAGGCCGATGCGAGCCTTCGCATAGTCGAAGTTCCCGCGGCCGGTCGAGAGAGTCGCACTCGTGAGGATGACCGTCGGCACTTTCGCGAAGAGTTCGTCGCGGAGCACCGGGCCAACGTCGATCGGGCAACTGATGAGCTTCGTGCTTTTGAATTTGCCGCTGGCCCGTTCAGTCCAATAGACCGAGCCTTCGACCTCTTGCCGGACCCAGCTTTGCAGGCTGATGCCCAGTTGCGTGCAACGGATCGCGGCGGCGGTGTATTCCAGCTTGTCCGCCTCGTTCGCGAGGCCAGCGGAGTAGTCTTTGATCTGCTTGGCGAGGTCGAACAATTTTGGCGAGACGTTGTTCTCGATGGTCGGCGGCGTGCGGAGCCGGCCGTTGCCGCCGCTGAATTGTGATTGAAAGTACTCCAACTCCGAGAAGAACTCGTTGGCCTTGTGCCGCACTTCGTGGACGAGCATTTGCGATTTCATCAAGGACTTCGGCGAGAGCAGTCCCTTCATCTGGCGGTCGTTCCAGAGTTTGCTGAGTTGATAGTTGATCTGCCCGCTGGTGATCGACAAGCCCATGTGATCGCCAGCGACCGCCTCGACGGTGTGGGCTTCGTCGAGCACCGCGATGTCATAGTCCGGCAGGATGCTGCCCCCTTCGCGGCGGACGGCAAGGTCGGAAAAAAACAGCGCGTGATTGACGACCAGCACGTCGGCGTTCCACACGCGGCGGCGAGCTTTGAAATAATGACAGTCGTTAAACGTCGGACACTTCTTGCCCAGGCAGTTGTCACCATCACTGACGACTTCATCCCAAACCGGGCCGAGCGGTCGGAACGACAAGTCTTGCAAGCTTC
The DNA here is from genome assembly GCA_043777235.1 of Planctomycetia bacterium. Lineage (GTDB taxonomy): Bacteria > Planctomycetota > Planctomycetia > Planctomycetales > Planctomycetaceae > SXKJ01. The sequence continues at coordinate 3,595 of JAYVQJ010000762.1, read as the reverse complement.
CTTCGGTCGTCTTCGGAGCCCACTCGGCGAGTTGGCGAAGTTGTTCGGATTCTTGCGGATCGCCGAACAACATGCCGGATCGTTCGAGGGCCAGCTTCATCCGTCGCAGGCTGATGTAATTCGAGCGGCCTTTGACGAGGACCGTCGAGAACTCGACCGGCAACACCGCTTTCAGGAACGGGATATCGCGTGTGAAGATCTGCTCTTGCAGCGCGATCGTGTGTGTTGAGATGACGATGCGGCGGCGCTTCTTCTTGGCGGCGGCCGCACTGAACGGGACCGAGTCCGGTTCCCAATCGTCATCTTCGTCGTCGTGATTTCGCCGAGCGACTTTCGATTCGTCGTCGGCTTTCGCCTGAGCTTCGGCGATCGCCAGGATCGCGGGGACGAGATACGCGAAGCTCTTGCCGACGCCAGTTCCCGCTTCAACGATCAAATGCGACTGCGTGCGAATCGCTCGCTCGACGGACTGAGCCATCTCCAACTGCTGCGGCCGAGACTCGTAGGTTGGCAGTCGCCTCGCGATGTTGCCGTCGTCGCCGAGAATCGAAGCGACGTCGAGATTCACGACAGCCTCTGAAAACCGACGAGACAAATGTCGTCGCTTTGCTGTCGGCCGTCGACAAACGCCTCGACGTCGTCAACCACCGTCTTGACGAGCTTGTCGATATTTCCAGCCGGTTTGGCAACCAAGTCGATCAGGCGCTTGTTGCCGTAGATTTCTTTCGCCGATCGCATTGCTTCGGTGACGCCGTCGGTGAAGACGAGCCAGGACTCACCGGGATTCAAATCAAACTTCGTCTGCTGAAACGTCTGATCGGCCAAGATTCCCAGCGGCATACCCGATTCGACCGACCCGATCGGTTCCACTTTTCCGGAAGCGTCCCGACGTAGCGGTGCCAAATGTCCGGCATTGACCAACGTCATTTGATTGGCCACGGGGTCGATGATCATGATCAAGCAAGTGATGAAGCGGTGTCCCAATCCACTGACGGAGATTTCCGCATTCAGCCCGGTCATCGCGGCCGCCGCATCAGGCTCGCTGATGAGGTGATAGCGAACCGACGAATACAGCCGAGCCATCAACAGCGCGGCCGGAACTCCTTTACCGGCGACGTCGGCCAACGCCACGGCCAGGCGGCCGCTTGGCAGATGGATGTAGTCAAAATAGTCGCCGCCGACACGCTGTGCCGGCTCGTAGTAGTCGGCGAATTCGTAGCCGGGCAACTTGGGCCGCGCGTGCGGCAAAAAGCCGAGTTGTACCTGTGTGGCAAATTCCAAGTCTCGTTCCAGATCGCGCTGCTTCAACGCTTGGTGGTAGAGGTAGGCGTTCTCGACCGCCAGTGCCACTTGCATCGCGACGCTGATGAGCAGATCTAGATCTTCGTCGCGAAATTGCAATCCCGCATCGTTGGTCGTGATCTGAATGACTCCCAGCGGTCCCAATTCTCTGGAGACCAATGGGGCGCAGATCATCGAACGAATCCGCAGCGATGAAATGCTCTCGCTGGCTCGGAAGCGGCTGTCATCCTGCGCGTTCGCGCTGAGGATGCCCTCGCTTGATTCCAAAGCTTTGCGGACGATCGTCATGCTGACATGGACTTGATCGTCCGCGTCGGTTTTGCGGCGTGTCTTCGTCGCTTTGACGACTAGCTTCTTTTTCTCCTCCTCGCGGAGCATGACGAAGCCTTCATCCGCTTGTTGGAAAATTCGGAACAGCCCTTCCAGCGTTTTGTCCAAGACTTGTTCGAGACCCAGCGAACCGGAGAGGACTTTGGTGATTTCCAAAATCGCCTTGAGCTTCGTTTCCGGTTTGACATTCAGCCGCAAGTCGGACGAGGAACTGCCGGCATCCATTGTACTGATGATCGACGAGCGGTCGTCTTCATCAATGTTCGCTTCATTTTTCTTGGCGTCAGCATCGACGTCATCGTCCGATGACTTCAGATCGCCCAGTCCTTCGAGTGGTGATCGGGGGCCAACCTTAATATCGCTATCAGGGATGACCGTCCCCGGCTTGAGCAGCTTGCTGTCGTTGGGAGGACTCAGAAAAAAGTGAAACGAGAAATCGCAAACCCGAATCACATCGCCGTCTTTGAGCTTCTGACGCCCCTCGACCGGAGTCTCATTCACGTGCGTGCCGTTACGACTGCGAAGATCCTCGATGACGAAGTCCCCATGCACGTCGACAATCTGTGTGTGATACCGGCTGACAGCGGCGTTCTCCAAAACCACCTGACAATGAGGATGCCGTCCGAATACCGTCCGTTCGGTTTGCACCTCAATCAATTGGCCGGGGTTCTTCCCTTTGAGCACTTCCAAGACAGCCACGATGAAAACTGCTCCTGAGTCAGGGAATGCGAGTTCGCGGGGACTTGGTTGTTTCGACGGCGACTGACCGATTGCATCGTCGGCGTTGAACTTTGCATCCCGCGTGATGAGCGGCGGATTCTAACTGTATGAACGTCGCACAGGAAGAACCGATTCGCAATTGGCTGCGGAGAAAGTAGACCAGTCACTCCGTGACTGGAATCTTCGAGTCACGGAGTGACTCGCCGACTTTTCTCTGCGGGGCGACTTAGCGGGGACGTCGTCCCGGAGGCATTTCAGGGCCTCGGCCGCCACTTCGATCAACGCGAGGTCGCGCGGCATCCCCCGGTTTTGCGGGCAACACTCGCGAATGACCTCGGAGAGCTTCGTTGAGCCATTCACCGAGCGGTCGCTGAACCGCTTCGCCGCGATCTCGCAGGTGCTGCCGGTCGATTTGCTCGGCGTCAGCGTGATGACCCGTCAATGCAAGTCTCAATGCCTTTCCGGCCCATGCGGTCGCGGTCGCGGATTCCGGCGCGTTGTCAGCGGCGAGCACTTCCGAGCACAGTCGCTCGGACTCGGCAAATCGCTGTTGCTGGAAGAGCCGAGGAATCAACTCTTGCCGCGCGACGTGGTTCTCTGAAGTGTTACCCGGAAAATACAACAGCACTGCCCACCATGCGTCATCGGTATTGGTTCTGTGAGCGACCTCCAGTTGTTGCTCGACTGTCAGCTCACGCCTGACATGCGCGAGTTTTCCGTCGCGTGAATTGATCCCGGTCGGCGATCGCCGAACCGATTGTGCTCCGACCGTGGCAGCCATCATTGCGAGCAAGACTCCCCAGAACGCAAATGCGGCAAACGGATGCGCGGTTGGACGGAGCCAAGCAAACCACTCGAGCCAGCGCGATTCGATCGGACGTCCGGCGTGATCCATCGTCATCGAATCGACGGAGATCGCGACTTCGCTGTCGGACTCACCTCGCTTCTCCAACTCGCGAAGCTCTTGCAACAGCGACTCCGCCGACGGGAAACGCTCATCCGGCTTCTTCGCCAGCAGTCGCTGAATGAGTCGGCAGACTGACGTCGAGAGATCGGGCCGCAAATCGGTCAACGAAGGCGGTGGCGTGTGAACTTGATGGAACGCAACGGCCAGCGCCGTATCACCTCGGAACGGCGGCCGGCCCGCGAGCAAGTGATAGAACGTCGCCCCCAGCGAATACAGATCGCTGCGATGATCGACCTTCGATCCTTGAACCTGCTCCGGACTCATGTAGAGCGGCGT
>JAYVQJ010000761.1:0-5791 GCA_043777235.1 Planctomycetia bacterium | reverse complement strand
TGGAAAACAAACTTCGCATGGTGGTCAGTCTCTCTGAAAGAACAGACGACGTTGCGCACTGCCGTTCGCGACACACCGCCCACGTCCGTTGGTGATCCTGACTGTTCATCATTCGTGATGCCAGTCTTCGTACGAAATCTTTTTTCATTGAGCCCTTGAACCAATCGTCAACACAGGAAAGCATTCATGCCTCCTCACGTTCAAACCGTTTCCGAACTCACCGGCGAGATCAAAGACCTGATCGAAGGGAACTTGCCGGAGGTCTGGGTCAGCGGCGAGGTTTCAAGTTGCCTGCGGGCCAACTCTGGGCACATTTATTTCACGCTGAAGGATGAAGGAGCACAAATCTCGGCCGTCGTGTGGCGGAACACGGCGTCGCGATTTCGGTTCGACTTGCACGACGGCTTGCAGGTGGTCGTCAACGGCTCGGTCGAGGTCTACGCTCCGCGCGGGTCGTACCAAGTCATCGTGCGACAATTGATCCCGCAAGGAGTCGGTGCGCTGGAATTGGCGTTCCGGCAAATGCACGCGAAGCTGGAAGCCGAGGGGTTGTTCAACCCGGCTCGCAAGCGGCCGATCCCACGATTCCCGAAACGGATCGCGCTCGTGACGAGTCCAACCGGAGCGGCCGTGCGAGACATGATTCAAGTCATCACGCGCCGCTGGCAGGCAACGGACATCATCATCGTGCCGGTCAAAGTGCAGGGGGACGGGGCCGCTGAGGAAATCGCGACCGCGCTGCGCAACGTGCATCGGCTGTCAGACGTTGATGTCGTGATCTGCGGCCGAGGGGGCGGAAGTCTCGAAGACCTGTGGGCATTCAACGAGGAAGTGGTGGCTCGCGCGATCGCTGCGTGTCGTTTGCCGGTCATCAGCGCGGTCGGCCACGAGATCGACGTCACGATCGCCGACCTCGTCGCCGACGTCCGAGCGCTCACCCCCAGCGAAGCGGGCGAGCGAGTCGTTCCCGATCACGCGGAAGTGACTCGCGCTCTCGACAACTTGCGGCAACGATTGGTCAGCGGGTTGCAAAACCGAGCGGCCAAAGCGCGACTTCAATTGGATGGCCTCGCCTCGCGCCGCGTCATCGCTCGGCCATTTCAGCGCGTGCATGACGAGTTCACTCGGCTGGATGAACTCGACGTGTGCCTGCGCCGAGCAGTGCGTCAGCGAGCGGTCGCGGCGAAACAGCATCTCGATCTCGCCGCTGCGACGCTCGATGCACTCAGCCCGCTGAAGGTGCTCGGCCGCGGTTATTCGATCACCCGCCGAGCGGAGACCGGCGACCTCGTCACCGTGTCGGACCAACTGGCAATCGGCGACCGAATCACGACAATCCTCGCCGCCGGCCAACTGACGAGCCGCGTCGAATCCACTGAAAACCGCTGAGCGTTCCCGATGCCCGCACCGCCGAACTCCGAACAACCAACCTTTGAAGCCGCGCTCGCCGAGTTGCAGCGGATCGTCGCCGATCTCGAAAACGGCAGCGTCGGACTCGAAGAATCGCTCGCTCGCTTCGAACGCGGCGTCGCACTGCTCAAGACCTGCTACGCGACGCTCGAACAAGCCGAGCAGCGGATCGAACTGCTCGTCGGTGTCGGTGCCGACGGAACACCTCTCACGCAACCGTTCGATGCCAGCGCCACCGCGAATGCCGATGCCCCGACCGCAGGACGACGACGATCGCGCAAAACGAAAGCGGACGCGGAACCCGCAACTCCAGCGGAACCGGAGACCGTCGACGAATCCGATACGGGATTCCTGTTTTGATTCTCCGTCACCGCGCCAGCGAGGAATCTGTCGTGACCTCTCGCTAAGCAGACTCACCGAGAAAAGTAGACAGATTCAAAACTGGCCGCAGAGAAAGTAGACCAGTCACTCCGTGACTGGAATCTTCGAGTCACGGAGTGACTCGCCTACTTTTCTCTGCGAGTCTACTTAGTTCGACTGTCTGACTTGCAAGGATGTCGGGTGGGACAAGCTCGCTTCGAGCGCCGGCCCACCAGAAAACCCGCTGAAAATATCTGGTGGGCCGGCGCGGCGAAGCGCCGCTTGTCCCACCCTACGGTCAGTCAGACCGTCGAATTAGGAACGGGGCCAAATTCGACTGTCCAGGCCGCAGGTCCAGGGGATCGACTCACGGTGTGATGTTCTCATCCAGCCACCGCATCCGATGCGGATGCCAGAATCGAATGTGAGCCACCGCCGCTAGAAACACGAATGTTGCCAAACTCAACAACGCTCCCGACACGAACGAACTCGGCCGATAACTCCAAACGACACGATGCGACCCAGCATCGAGCTGCACGCCTCGGAACAGATTGTCGATCCGCAGCGGCTCGGCCGCTTGACCATCGACTGTCACCGACCAGCCGGGATAGTCGAGGTCCATCAGGACCAGCACTCCCGCTTCGCGGAGTTCGGCCCCGCACTCGACGGAGTTTGCTCGCGAGTCGAACGATACCAGCTTCCACGAACGGGGATCGCGAACCGCTCCTGCGAGCGACTGAAGCTGCAAGCGACCGAGAGATTCTTCCAGCTCGTACAAGTACAACGGCTGTCCGCCACGTCCCCAGGCTCGGTTGAGGAACGGGTCGTCCCCTTTCCACACGAGCTTCATCTCCTTCGCATTCGGTGGTTCGTCGAAGCTCAGTAAATGCGTGACGCCCCCGCGACGAATCCAGTCTTCCGGACGTCGCTGCGAATCGTTGACGTACTCGGCTGGGCCGAACGTCAAATAGATCGGAGCACTCGACACTCCCAACGTGCTCGGCAAGTTGGCCCCCGGCGCGAACAGCCGCAACGTCGGCCGAGTCTTCGCCGCTTTGACTAACTCCGCGCGCACGGGACTTTGCTCCAGCGCTTTCAGCGGCGGCGATTCGAGCATCTGCGTGAACGTGACCAGCCGGCTGATCGTCCAGAATTCCAGCGACGTCACGACCAGAACAAGCGCGATCAATCCGAGACGGACGTCCGCGTTTCTCGGACGATTGGAAACCCAATGGAAGAAAATGCTGATGCCGATCACGACGACAAACAGAACTCCGAGTTGTGCCAGACTCATCCACAGACCAGTTCCTTGGGCGTTCCTCGGCATCAATGACAGCGGATTATGAATACCGAATTGTTCGTTGACGGCGGCGACGTCATCACCCAGCAAATAAATTGTACTCAGCGACCATACGGCTCCCGCCAACAACGTCCACTTCAACAACTGGGAGACATCGGGACGTTGCAGGAATCGTTCGGCAACTCCACCCGCAATCACTGCGGCTGCCCAAGTCGTCAACAGGCCGTATCGGCCCGCCCCCTGGAAGTAACGGAAGCCCGGCAGGTATTGAGTCACCGGAAGCAACCAACCGCTCGTGTAAAGACCGCTGAGAATCGCAACGGCCAACCAAAAGATCGTCTGACGATTTCGCTCACGCAGACTCAGGACAAGTCCAACGGCAATCAGCAACAGCGGCGCGAGACCGAAATACAAATGCGCCTCTGCCGAGTTCGTCCGAGAGTGTCCCAGCGGTGGACTGTCAGCGAATGCCTTCTCGCGATCGGTCAACGGCGAGTACCAATGACTCGGCCGAAAGAGTTGCGTCCAATACCACGGCGGGATCGAACCGAAATCGAGTTCGTGTTCTTTGCCGAAAGTCGCTCGCTGACTGCGCTGTTTCAATTCGTAAGTCGGCAGGAGTTGGACTGCTGCGAGTCCCAGCCCGCAGAACATCGCGGCCGTGACGACGAAGGTCAGCCGAAAGGGTTGGAATAACGGCTTTCGGCCATCGGCCATCGGCCATCGGCTTTTCGTTTCCGGAGGTTGGCTGTCGGCTGACGGCTGATGGCTGTCATTCCCAAACCAAAACACTCGAGCCGGCACATACGCCGCCAGCAACAGCAACGTGAACCAAGCAATCTGAAAATGGCCGGCCAACAATTGCACCGCCAACACGCCGCTCAACCCAATCGCGTATCGCCACCAGCGCGTCGAGAGAAACGATTCCGCGCACCACAACGCGGCCGGCAACCAAGTCCCGCCGATGATCGCCCACTCGACGCACGTCCGAGGCGGGAACCAACCGTAAACGTAAATCAGAGCGGTCAGCCACGACGGCAACGTGCTCAAACCAAGCCGCCGAGCAGCAGCGCTCGCGAAGACGAACGCCAGGAAATAGTGCAGCAGAAAGCTGACATGAAACGCCGAGTGTGCATCGAGAAACCGATACAGCGCCAAATTCGGCGGATAGAAAATCCCCGTCTGACTTTCGGCCAGCAACGGATACCCGAATCCCGCGTGAGCGTTCCACAACGGCAGCTCGCCAGCGTGCAGAGCTTCGGAATAAATGACCTTCTGCGGGAAGAAATACGAATAGATGTCTCCTCCGACGAAGCCCGCGCCGCACCAGATCGGCAACCAGAAGACCAGCGTCAAACCGAGCGCGAGTCCGCATGTCGTCAGCCAGCCGAGTCCTTCGCGCCGCGTTTGCATGTTCGTGAGTGCTCTCTCGGCGTGATCAGGGGCAATACGGAGCGAACGGCATCTGGAACGTTTCCGCGACCGCTTGATTCGTCACTCGGCCACCGAACATGTTGACCGCGTGAGCGAACCCCGTGTCTGCCGCGCACGCCGCTGACAGTCCGCGATTCGCGATCTTCAGCACATACGGAAACGTGACGTTGCACAGTGCGTACGAACTCGTGCGGCCGACCGCTCCCGGCATGTTCGTGACGCAGTAATGCACGATGCCGTCCACCAAGTACGTCGGCTTCGAGTGTGTCGTCGGCCGCGTCGTCTCGATGCAGCCTCCTTGATCGACCGCCACGTCGATGATGACTGCTCCCGGCTTCATCAGCTTCAAGTCTTCGCGGCTGACGAGCACCGGCGCGCGAGCACCTTCAATCAACACCGCTCCGATCACGAGATCCGCCAGCCGCAGTTCTTCGCGGATGTTGTGCCGGTCGCTGAAGAGCGTGTTGACGTTCGGCGGCATGATGTCTTCGAGATACCGCAGCCGGTCGATGTTGATGTCGATGAGCACGACATCCGCCTGAAACCCCGCCGCAATCTGCGCCGCGTTCTTGCCGACGACTCCGCCGCCAAGAATCAGAATGTGAGCCGGAGCCACTCCGGGGACGCCAGCCAGCAAGATGCCCCGTCCCTCTTGCGGGCGTTCGAGGTACTTCGCCCCTTCTTGAATGCTCATGCGACCGGCGACTTCGCTCATCGGCGTGAGACACGGCAGATCGCCGCGCGGTCCACGCAGCGTCTCGTACGCGACCGCCGTGATCTCCGTCGCCAACACGTTGCGAGTGAGCTCTTCGCTCGCGGCGAAATGAAAGTACGTGAAGAGGATTTGCCCCGGCCGCAGCAACGGCCATTCGGCGGCGAGCGGTTCTTTCACCTTCACGATCAGTTCCGCTTGTCCGAAGATTGCGTCTGGCCCATCCACAATCTCGGCACCGTTCGCCGAGTACTGCTCGTCGGTTATCCCGCTTCCCATCCCGGCCCCGCGCTCGATCAGCACGCGATGCCCGTGCCGTTTCAGTTCGTCGACTCCCGACGGCAACATCGCGACGCGATACTCATCCGGTTTGATCTCACGAGGTACTCCGACAATCATGGGACGTCTCCTTCCGCAACGTAGTCCGGTCACTCCGTGACCGGAATCTTCGAGTCACGGAGTGACTCGGCTACTTTTCTCCACACGGGCAAGAATGCGGCTTTGCCCAATCAGCCGGAACGCGCTAGCGTCCGGTTCGAGAGTCGATCGACATTCCGAACCGGACGCTAGCGCGT
>JAYVQJ010000760.1:0-1514 GCA_043777235.1 Planctomycetia bacterium | reverse complement strand
GTGATCTACAACGCCGGCCGCTTTCCCGCAAATCGCTACACGACCGGCATGACCTCTCGGACGAGCGTGGACCTCTCGTTCGAACTGGGCGAACTCGTGATTCTCGGCACCGAGTACGCCGGCGAGATGAAGAAAGGCGTCTTCACGATCATGAATTATCTGATGCCGACTCGCGACGTGTTGTCGATGCACTGCTCGGCGACCTGCGACCCGCGCACCGGCAAGTCGTCAATCCTGTTCGGCCTCTCCGGCACTGGCAAGACGACGCTTTCGGCCGATCCGAACCGGCAGCTCATCGGCGACGACGAACATTGTTGGAGCGATGACGGAATCTTCAACGTCGAAGGGGGCTGCTACGCCAAGGCGATTTATCTGTCGCGCGAACGCGAGCCGGAAATCTTCCAGGCGCTGCGATACGGAGCGGTGCTCGAAAACGTCGTCTACGATTCAGGTCGTCATCACGTCGACTTTGACAACTCCACTATCACGCAGAATACGCGCGGAGCATACCCCATCAGCTACATGCCCAATGCGAAGATTCCCTGCGTGGCTGGGCATCCCAGCGATGTGATTTTTCTGACGTGCGACGCTTTCGGCGTTCTCCCGCCAGTCTCGAAGCTGACTCCGGAACAGGCAATGTTTCACTTCGTCATCGGTTACACGGCCAAGGTCGCTGGCACCGAAGTCGGTGTGACCGAACCGCAAGCCACGTTCAGTCCGTGCTTCGGCGGCCCGTTCCTCGTTTGGCATCCGAACAAGTACGCCGAGCTACTTGCCGAGAAAGTCCGCCAACACAACGCTCAAGTCTGGCTGGTCAACACCGGCTGGACCGGCGGCCCGCCCGGCGTCGGCAGCCGCATGAAACTCTCGTTCACGCGTGCCATCATCGACGCGATCCATTCGGGCGTTCTGAATTCCGCCCCCACCGAAACTGAACCGATCTTCGGTCTGCATGTCGTCACTCGCTGTCCCGGCGTTCCCGACGAAATCCTGCAACCACGCCGTGCGTGGTCCGATCCGGCGGCATACGACGCTTCCGCGAAAAATCTGAGTGAATCCTTTGAACGCAATTACGCCGCATTCCAATCGGGCGGATCGATCGGAGTGATTGACGGGTAGTGCCCCAAGACAACTCAACCGCTTCGATTCAACGCTCGTCATTCGCGTCGGCCTATCGAACTTCGACTCGCATTCGAAGAGTCCTCAGCGTCGCGAAGACTGTGATGCTCGCATTGCGAGGCTATCCGAAAACAAACCCAAAAATCAGCCGGAACGCGCTCGTGTCCGGTTCAACCGGGGCTAGCGCCCAGCGGCTAATTTTCACGACCCGAATTCTTGGCTGTGACAAAGCACAAGCGAGGCTCCGCCTCAGGCGGTGAGCCGGCACGCGCTAGCGCCCGGTTCGAGAGTCCATCGACCTTCCGAACCGGACGCTAGCGCGCAATGGCACTTACTTTACCCCAGTAACCCGCAGCGTCAGCGAGGGAAACAAAGGGAAACGCCTCTTGTCATCG
>JAYVQJ010000759.1:0-5795 GCA_043777235.1 Planctomycetia bacterium | reverse complement strand
GTTGTCATCGCGCGTCTCCGGGACGTTGTTCCGCGTCGAAAAGCAAATCGGCGACAAAGTGAAACGGGGCGACGTGCTGGCGCTGGTCGATGCCGCTGACGTCGGACAAGCGAAGGCGGAGTTGCAGCAGTCCGTCGTCAATCTCGATCTGAAGACGCAGACGCTCGCGAACCTCAAGGGTTCGACGGGCGTGGTCGCGGGCAAGTCGGTGCAGGAAGCGGAAGCGGCCGTCGCGGAAGCTCACGTCCGAATGCTCGCGGCGCGGCAGTCGTTGGTGAATCTCGGCCTGCCACTGCCGAAGATGGATGACATCAGCGCGGAGCCGGAAGAACTCACGCGCGCGTTGCAGTTTCTCGGCCTGTCCGACGAATTGGCGGCTGAGGTCGCGAAGAGTTCGTCGTCCAGCAATCTGCTTCCAGTACGAGCGCCATTCGATGGCGAAGTCACCGAACGGAGCGGCGTACCGGGCGAAGTGGTCGCGCCGACGAAAATCCTGTTCGTCGTCGCCGACACGCGCGTCATGTGGCTGACGCTCAACGTGCGGATTGAAGATGCCGAACGCATTCAGCCGGGCCAGCCGGTGCAGTTCCAACACGATGGGCACAACGATGAACCTCAAAACTCTCGCCTGGCGTGAACTGGCGGAGCGGCCTTCGGCCATGCTCACTAGCACGCTGACTATTTTGCTAGGCGTGACGGCGCTCGTGGCGATTCGTCATGTCACTGTGTTCTCGGAACGCGAAGTCGGGCAGCAATTGCAATCGCTGGGAGCCAACGTGCTCGTGCTGCCCAAGGACGCGACGTTGCAGGATTACTACTCGGCGGACTTGACCGACCGCACGCTGCCGGAGTCGCATGTCTCCAGCATCTTGTTAGAGAACTTAGCGGGTGTCGAACGTATTTCGCCGAAGCTGTGCGTGTCGGCGAAGGTCGCGGATCGGGACGTGACGCTGACCGGCATCCTGCCGCAAAGCGAGTTTCAAGCAAAAGCCGCGTGGCAATCGGTGTCGCTGTTCAGCAACAAGCACGATGGCTGCAAGAAGGCCGCGTGCGGGCCGAAGACCTATGACTCTGCGCCGGAGACGCTCGCCAGCGAGCGGACCATCGACCAGTTGAAAGGCAACGAAGCGGTCATCGGAGCGGACGTCGCGGAGTTCTCTTCCTTAAAGCCGGGTCAGAAAGTCGAGTTGTTCGGTGAGAAGCTGCAAGTGCTCGCCGTGCTGCCGCGTACCGGCACGGTCGATGACTCGCGAGTCTTCGCTCACTTGCACACGGTTCAACGACTGACCAACGCGGGCGAGGTCGTGAACGCGATTGAAGTCATGGGCTGCTGTGAAGACGCCGCTGGCGATCTCGTGCCGCAACTTCGCAAGCTGCTGCCTGATGCAAAGGTCGTGACCATTTCGCAAGTCGTGCAGACTCAAGTCGGCGTCAATCGGCTGATGGCGAACACGTCTTGGTTCGTGCTCGTGGTGTTGGTACTCGTGGGCGGGGCGAGCTTGGCCGGGACCATCTCGGCCAACGTGCGCGAACGACGCCGCGAGATCGGCACGCTCATGGCTCTCGGCGCGACGCCGGGATTTGTCGCGCGATTGTTCTTGCTCAAAGCTCTCTGGCTGGGCGTCACCGGTGGAACAGCCGGATGTTTGCTCGGCATGGGCTTGGCGTTGTGGCTCGGCCCGAAGTGGGCCGGCGTTTCCATTCAACCACTTCCGGGTTTGAGCGTGTTGGCTATCGGCTCGGCGTCCGTACTGGCGATCCTCGCCGCATACTGGCCCGCTCGCCGAGCCGCGCGGCTCGATCCGTGCGTTTGTTTTCAAGAAGTTTGATTCACCCATCAGGCGAGCCGAGCGGCAGATGAGAACTTCCCGATACAAGCCCGACGCGCCAGCGAGTGCATCGGGGATCGCGCCCCATTCACTCGCTGGCGCGTCGGGCTTGTATCGACACTGAATTTGGTAAGTTCTCATCGGCCGCTCGCCTCACGGCCTCCAGATCGCAAAGGACGATGCAATCATGTTTCGATTACAGGATGTCACGAAGACGTACACGCGGCGCGGCGAGACCGTCACCGCGTTTCGATGCGACACGCTCGACATCGCGATGGGCGATTACGTCGCGATCGTTGGCCCCAGCGGCAGCGGCAAGACGACGCTGTTGTCGATGCTCGGCGGCATGTTGTCGCCGGACACCGGCAAGGTGTGGTTCGGTGGCGAGTCGCTCTACGACCTGCCGATCACCGAACGCACGCAGCGGCGGCGAGAGCGAATCGGTTTTGTGTTTCAGACGTTCAATCTCGTTCCGTACCTAACGGCATTGGAGAACGTCCAAGTCCCGCTGTTCCTGCACGGCGTCGCCAAGTCCGAGCAACGTGACCGCGCGGCCTCGCTCTTGGAGCAAGTCGGGCTCGGCAATCGCATCGAGCACAAGCCGAGCGAACTGAGCACCGGCCAGCAACAACGAGTCGCACTCGCCCGCACGCTGGCCAACAACCCGCGATTGATCCTCGCCGACGAGCCAACCGGCAACCTCGACCCGGATAGCCGCGAGGCCGTGCTGTCGATGTTCGACAACTTCGTGCGCGAAGGCCGCACGATTGTCATGGTGACTCACGACCCCGGAGCCGCCGCACGAGCGTCTCGGCGACTGTGTCTGAATGACGGTGAGCTTGTCACGGCAACCGAGATTCCTGCCGCGCGAGCGGCGTGAGCGAACCGTCAGCCCCAATCGAGTCCATCATGGCGTCACTCATCACCCAGCACATGCCGACTTCATCCAACAATCTGCGGACAATGTTCGCTGCTTCCGGCGGCGCGAGGACTTCCTCCGCACGAGCCGCTCGAACGCGGACGCTGCGGGCGTTGGTGTTGCTGTTCGTCACGGTTGTCGGCGGGCTGGCCGATGCGAGCGCGTTCGGAGCGATCCGGTACAGCGGTCGCAGTTCTCGGTCGGGCCGGACGTCGTATCGTTCGACGCGCATGACTCGGCCCAATCCGATGTCGGGAGCCGCAACCGCCGTGCAGCGCGCGCAGGCCGCGTTGAACTCGGCTCGCGCGGAGCAGGCGGCGGCGACACGGAATCTGGTCAGCGCGAACTCCACGGCGAAGACGCGCTACGATAACTCGGCGTCACGCGATCCGGTGCGCGAAGAATTCCAGAAGGCCGAAGCCACGCACGACGCGGCCAAGGACGAAGTGCTCGCGAAGCTGCGGCAGAACAGCGCGGAATACAAGGCGGCTCAAGCCAAGTTGAAGGACGCCGAAACACGGCTCAAGTCGTCGTCGGATTCGGCGCTCAAGGCGGAAACGCGGCAACTGCGGCTCGACGTTTCAAAGATCGAGTCCCTCGCGTTCGCCAAGGACAGCGCGGTCCAGGCCGCGCAGCAAAAACGGGACGAGGCCAGCGCGCGGATGCTGGCTCTGCGTCGCGACAGCGAGAAGTCCATCGTTCAGGATTCGAGTTTGAATCAAGCCAAGGCGAACTCGGCGAAAGCCGTCACGAAGGTCCAGCAGGCATCCGCGAACTACAGCCGCGCGGTCGCCAGCGCGAACGCCGCCGCCAACGCCGCGCGAGCCGCCGCGGCGGCTCAAGCCATGCGAGGCAGAGTCGTCGGGTCGGGGCGCTACGGCCGTAGCTCGCGCGGTTGGGGCCATCGTGGCTCGTCGTCCCGATTCCGCAGATACCGTTGAAGGGTCAATTCTCAACCATGAAATGCCACCTCGAAATCCTCGAAATACAAGCCCGACGCGCCAGCGAGTGAATGAGCCAGAAGGAATAAGCCCGCGAGTGAAGACAATTCACTCGCTCGCGCGTCGGGCTTGTATCAGTCTCCGTTTCCCAACCCTTTCAGATTGGAGTGTATGCCATGAGTCTCAATTCTCTTCGAGCCTGTTCGCGAAAGTCGTTGTGTACGACGGTCGGAGCCGCCGCCGTCGCGGTCGGAGCGTTCGCCTGGTTGACGAGCGGTTCGCTCGATGCGCCGCGCGTCGCGGAAGCTCAAACGAAGAAGACGACGAAAGACGCCGGTCCTCCTCACGATGCCGCCGAGCACGCGGCCGACACCGCCGCGTTGAAGGCCGCGTTCGGCGGATCGTCGGTCGATTTGTTTTTCGAGTCGGGTGAAGTCGAATCCGCCAAGCCGGGTTTGTCCGGCTTGAAGTTCGTCGATCATGTCGATGTGACCGGCAAGGAACTGTTACGGTTCGAGAAAGCCGCCGGCGAAAGCTGGCTGATTGACCCGGACACCGTATTCGCGTATCGCGCTCGCAAGAACAAATGAAGTTCGTCACATCGTAAGCACTCAGGGTTCGGCCCCACTCAGAAAGGAAATCCATGAACACGACCACGCTCCTCACGACAGGTATCCTGTCCGCAGTCCTCGGACTGGCGGCCGTCGCGCCCGCTTCGGCCCAGGTCCACATCGACTTGGGGGTCTCCAGGCATCGGCAAGGCTTCAACTTGGTCAGCCCGCACGGGGCTCGCGTGGTCGATCATCACGACACTTATCGCTACGTCGTGCCGCCGACGCATCATTCTCAAGGGACGTACTACACCTACGAAGACCGGCACTATTACACGCCCGCGCTCCCCGCTCCGCCGGTTGTGGTAGTCCAGCAAGTCCCGCCCCCAGCGCCGCGGCCGGTCGAAGTCGAGTTCGGAAGTTTCCGGCACTTCGAGGATTTGGCGACGCGACTGGAGGCGCTGCTGAATCAGTTCTGCCTCGACCTGCATCACAACTACCAGCACAACCCCCGCTTCAACGCCGTGTACCGCGAGGCGTATCAAGTGCTGCAAGCCGCCAAGTACATGCACGGTGCCGAACATCGCGGCGACCGAAACGCTCTGCGTCGCTCCGCCGACAACATGGACGACCTGATCCATCATCTCGGCGCGGAGATGCGCGGCTGGACGCGCGACGAACACCGCTTGGTCGGACAGCTCAGCCTCGCGGCCAAGCGAGAAGAGATCGAAGCACTGATTCATCACCTGATGTTCGACGTCGGCATCAAGCCGGACCACGACCGCGACGAAGTGGCCCCGCCCCCGCGAGACGAAGTCGCGCCGCCGCCTCGCTGATCGTGTGAGGCAGGGGCGAGGGCTTAGGGGCGAGGGGCGAGTTGGAGGCAGCAATGAACGTGACGTCGTATCGAGATTTGATTGCTTGGCAGAAGGGGATGGACTTGGCCTGCGCCGTGTACGGCGCGACCGAGCAGTTTCCTTCGCGCGAACAATTTGGTTTGACCAACCAGATGCGTCGAGCGGTCGTCTCCGTTCCCAGCAACAGCGCCGAAGGTCAGGGTCGCGGTACGACGAAGGACTACGTCCACTTTCTGCATATCGCTCGTGGTTCGCTCCAAGAACTCGAAACCCAATGCCTGCTCGCGCAACGATTGAATTATCTCGCTGAAGCTGATGCCCAAAGATTGTTGATCCTTTGCGACGAAGTCAGCCGGATCGTCTCCGGCCTCATGAATTCGCTCGCCCCTCGCCCCTAACCCCTCGACCCTCATCATGCTCAATTGGATCATCGACTTTGCGTTGCGAAACCGGGGTCTCGTGCTGCTGGCCGCGATGGGCTTGGCGGCGGCGGGTGGGATCGCGTTGTTGCATCTCGATATCGACGCCTTTCCCGATACGACGCCGATTCAGGTGCAGATCAATACGACCGCTCCGGCGCTCGGCCCCGAAGAGGTCGAGCAGCAGATCACGTTTCCGATTGAGCAAGTGCTGGGCGGTCTGCCGAGGCTGCAAATCCTGCGGTCGATCTCGAAGTTTGGTTTGTCGCAGGTGGTCGT
>JAYVQJ010000758.1:0-5796 GCA_043777235.1 Planctomycetia bacterium | reverse complement strand
CGCTAGCCGCCGGTGTTCGCGAGCCATTGCCTGATTCACCGGCGGCTAGCGCCGTGCCGCTCACGTAGCTCATCCAAAATTCACGACCATGTCACACGCTACTTCCACACAACTGACGCCTCCTTCCAGCGGCGACGTGCGGCGGCTGGAGTTGTGCGATCGGTTGTGTCGGCGGTTTCAGCACGAATGGCGCGAAGGTCGGCAGCCGGCCATCGAGACGTTTCTGAACGAGCTCGACGGCGACGACCGGACGGAAGTGCTGCGTGAGCTGTTCGCGACGGAAATGGAACTCCGATTGGACGACGGCGGCGATGTTCCGATCACGGAGTACCTCGCGCGGTTTCCCGATGCGGCCACGGTTTTGGAATCGATCTATTCGGAAGTCGTGAGCGCTGCCGCCGAACAGCAGACTCGGCGCGGCAGCCAACTGCCGGAACGGATCGGCGACTACCGCATTGAATGGGAACTCGGCCGCGGCGGCATGGGGATCGTGTATCTCGCCGTGCAAGAGTCGCTCGGCCGGCAGGTCGCACTGAAGGTGCTGCCGCCGAATCTCGACCACGATGCGATCCGCCGCCGGCGGTTTGAAATGGAAAGCGACCAGCGGACGCTGGCCAATGAGAAATCGCAACTCGCGAAATCCGAGGAGTTGGCGAAGACGAAGGCTCAGCACACGCTGCAAGACGCGAACGCCGCGAACCGGAAAGCTCGGCTGACGCTGGCCGACATGGCCACGTCGCGCGGCTTGTTTGAGGCGGACAATGACAACCACAGCGACGCGTTGCTGTGGTTTGCGGAGGCGCTCGCGCAATCCGAGGATGATCCGGAACTGCTGCCGCATCCCGAGCGAGTCGCCTCGCTGGAGTTCCATCCCAGCCGGCCGTTGTTGCTGACCACGATGACGAACAAGCAATACCGCGTTTTCGATCTGTCGGCCGCTGCGGTTGATCCCTCGAAGCCTCTGTTGGACGGATCGTTTCTCGCGGAGGACGTCGGATTCTCGCGCGTGTTTCCGCGATTCAGTTCCGATGGCCGCCGAATTCTGATTCCGGAGTTGGGTCTCCTGCGTGTGCGCGCGGTGGAACCGAACGGCGCGTCCAGCGTGATGTTTCCACGAGTCGGCAATTTGACGTGTATCGCCGTGCCGGAGCAATCTGCGTTTGCGATCTTGGGCGGCGTGAGTGGTGCTTGTGCGTGGAATCTGGAGACCGGCGAGCGGCGGATGCTGGTGGACTTTCAACCGATCTCCATCGCGATCGACCAGCCGCGTCGGCGAGTGGCGATCGGCGGCGCGTCTCCCGGCGTGGTCTTGTCTTCGACGCTCGACTGGCAACGAATCGGCACCGTAGCCGTGCATCCGGAAGGCTGCGTGGGCGTCGCGTTCTCGCCGGACGGCCGGCGACTGACGGTCGCACGATGGCGGTCTTGCACACGCGGTCCGAACCGCCCGGCGTCTATTTGTGGGATCTCAATTCCGGAGAAAAGCACTGGGTACTGCCGCGAGTGCGGAGGGACGACTATCAGGCCCGCTTCAGCCCGGACGGCCAATACCTCGCGTGCTGCGACGCCGACACGGTCCATTTCGTGAACACGACAACGGGCGAGAGTTGCTTCCAACCGCTGGTGCATCCGACTTGGGTTTACTCGGCGGAGTTCTCCGCCGATCAAAAACTCGTCCTGACGTTTGGAAAAGATCAGACCGCGCGCGTCTGGGAACTGCCGACCGGCAAATTGCTGGGAGCGACTCCTGGCAAGGACGATGTGCTTGCCTCGCTGCGACCGGGCAATCGCGAAGTGCTCATGACCGATTTCCGCGGTCAATTCCAGGCGTGGGATTGGCAGCAAACGCAGCGGCTCTTCCCCGTGCGCGAGCTGCCGGTCGCTCCCGCTTAGTGCTACGCGAACCACCGCACGCTTAGCGTCAGCCCCGACGGCCGCTTCGCCGCCGTCGGAGGCGCACCCTCCTTGCATGTGATCAACCTACAAGACCTCGATGCACCTGACATTCGGCCCGTTTACGAACTGCGCACCGAAGCCGAACTCCTCTCACACCACCGAGTGCTCGACAACGGCTCGACCGCAAATCTATCGTTACCCGAATGGCTCGAGCGCTGGAATTCGGCGAAGACCGTTGAGAAGCCTCCGATGAAGTCGCGCTCGCCCGATTCGTCGCGGTGATGTCGCGTCGCGATCGAGTTGACAGGGCAGGCCAAAGTTTCAAACGGCGAAGGACGCGCAGCCATGTAACCCGCAGCGTGAGCGAGGGGGTTCCGCGTTATTCCCTCGCTCACGCTGCGGGTTACATGGCTGAGACCGGACAATTAGAGCGGTTCCAAGTTGCTGTAGCGGGACTCGCCAGAGTTCCGCCCCGAAGTCTGGCGACTTCGGCTACAGATAACTGCTACACGGCTGATGGAACCGCTCTAGCCAGCCGCGATTGAGTTGATTCGTGTCCTGTCGCGGAGAGAGTTGGCTCGGTATTCTGCTTGTGCCGCAACTGCAAACTCGCGGTTCCGATCAAGACGAGAATTTTCTGAAGCTTGGAGCGTGTTGTTCATGTCAGTCCTGTTGCATCAGCGTCTGGTTGCCGAGTTAGAAAAGCTCGTGCTGATTGACCCTCACACGCACATCAATCAACTCGATCCGGCGTCGCACACGTTGGCCGACATTTTGGGATACCACTACTACACCGAGTTGGCTCACTCAGCCGGATTGCCGCGCGAGCAGATCGAGCAGTCGGGGATCGACCCGAAGGAAAAGGTTCGGCGACTGATTCCGAAACTGGCCGACATCGAAAACACCGTTCAATACAGTTGGTTGTTGGAGATGTGTCGCGTCTTCTTCGGCTTCGAGGATGACCGACTGACGCTGTCGAATTGGGAGAAGTTGTACGACGACGCGGCCACGAAGATGGCTCAGCCCGATTGGGAAGAGCAGGTGTTGCGGACCAGCAAGCTCGAACAGATTTTTCTCACGAACAATTTCGACGAGTCGCTGACCGGTTTTGATACGCAGCGGTACATCCCGTGCCTGCGAACCGACGATTTGGTCTTTCATCTGACGAAGCCGGAGACTCGCACACGGCTCGCCAAAGCGACTGGCATCGAATTGAGCGGTGCGGCGTCTCTGAAACAAGCGGTCGGCAAGTTGTTCGATCACTTCGTGTCACACAATGCGAAGGCTTGTGCGATCTCGCTGCCGCCGGACTTCGAGCCGATCCGCATTGAAGCGTCGGCTGCCGATCCGATCCTGCGAGCGGTTTCCGCCGGCAAAGAGCTGTCCGCAGACGAATCGCGGACGCTCAGCCGTTTTGTTTTCTGGACGCTCGCCGAACACTGCGCGGACCACAAACTGCCGTTCGATTTGATGATTGGGGTCAATCGCCGTGTGTACGAAGCTGGCGTCTATCAGGGGCAAGACTTGTTCGATCAGCGCGTTTCGTTGATTCAGTACAAGGCGTTGTTCAACGCGTTCCCGCAGGTCGTGTTTCCGATCTCGGTGTTGGCCCAGATCAGCAACCAAGAGCTGGTCAGTTACTCGTGGATTTTCCCGAATGTCGTCACGAACGGGCATTGGTGGTATTCGAACATCCCAGCCTACATCGAGACGGACTGCCGTGCTCGGTTGCAGGCGGTCCCGCGCACGAAGCAGATCGGCTACTACAGCGACATGTACAAGCTCGAATTCGCGCTGCCGAAGTTCGGCATGTACCGCCGAATTCTGGCGAAGATTCTGGCCGAGGATTTTGTGATCGGGCGAGGTTGGTCCGAGGAGCGTGCCTTGGAGTTGGGCCGCCAGAACCTGCGAGGCAACGTCGAGACGATTTTCGGCGTGAATGGCCAATAACAGTCGTTCATCGCCGTCGTCTCGTTGCAGTGTCACGCGGCGGGAAATACGATCCCTCGCGCTGCCGGCTGGGCGGCGAGTGTCAGTAGTCACCCCGTCTTTGTGTCGGATGTTGGGGGAACAGAAGTCATGGCGATGTTAGTTGTGTTGCAAGGAGGCAAGGCGGTCACGCATGCGATTCCCGATGGGGAGACGGTGCTTGGACGCCATCCGGCTTGCACAATCCAATTGGATTCCACGACCGTTTCGCGGCGGCACGCGCAAGTGACCAAAGTGAGCGGCGAATACTTTGTCGAGGATCTGGGGAGCGGCAACGGCACGTTCGTGAATGGCAAGCAGATTGCCGGCAGGACTCAGCTCGTCCACGACGATCGCATCAAGCTGGGCCCGATCCTGCTGCGATTCCAGAGTGAAGGCTCATCGCTGATTCCGCCCGCGACGAAGCCGGGAATTCCGCGCCCGCAGGCGGTCGCAGAGACCAATCACGAAATCGACTTCGTGGATGAAGCGGACGACGCAGCCACGATCACCGGCACACTGGTCGGGGTCGGCGGCGGAGGCGGCGGCCAGTTCGGAATGTTGGAAGTTCGGCCAGAGGAAAAGCTCAAAGCCGTCATCAACATCACGCGCAGCCTGGCGGGCATCGTTGATGTGAAGGCGATCTGTCCGAAGATATTGGACACGCTGTTCGACATCTTTCCGCAGGCCGATCGCGGCTGCATCTTGCTCAAGGACGATGCCGGAAAGCTCGTTCCGAGAGCAATGAAGCACCGGCGGGCGGACGAAGATGCGACCGTCAAGCTCAGCAAGACGATTCTCAACAAAGTGCTGACCGACAAGACCGGGATTCTGTCGGCAGACGCCGCGAACGACGAGGCCTTTTCCGCCAGCGAATCGATCTCAAGTTTGTCGATCCGTTCGATGATGTGTGTGCCGTTGCTCAGCCACGAAAACGAGCCGATGGGTGCCATCAACATCGACACGATGAACCCGATCAGCCAATTCAGCGAAGAAGACCTCGACCTGCTGATGGCCGTCGCCGGGCAGGCAGCGTTGTCCTATGAAGGCGCTCAGTTGCTGGTCAGCTTCATGGAGAAGAGAAAGCAAGACGGCGAAATGGAAATCGCTCGCAATGTGCAGCACGCGTTGTTGCCCAGCGAGCTTCCCAAGGCCGAGGGCTACGAGTTCTACGCTTCGTACGATTCCGCTCAGGCCGTTGGCGGTGACTACTACGACGCCGGCATGTTGCCGGGAAACAAAATCTTTTTGTCGTTTGGCGACGTGGCGGGCAAGGGCGTCCCCGGCGCGCTCATCATGTCGCGGATGTCGAGCTGCTGCCAAAGTACGATGCAGTTCGTCCACGAAGTCGGTCCAGCGGTCGAAGCGATCAATCACCACATGTGCGCGAATGCCGTCGAAGGACGCTTCGTGACCTACGTGTTGACGATCATCGACCTGACGACTCATGCGATGACGATCGTCAATGCCGGCCACATGTCTCCGATTATCCGCCGCGCGGACGGAACGCTGTTCGAGTTCCCCGACGAGACGGTCGGTGTGCCGATCGGCGTCGTGGATGGGTATCCGTTTGATGTGCTCGACTTCCAATTGGAACCGGGTGATCTCGCGGTCTTATTCACCGACGGCGTCAGTGAAGCAATGGCTCCGAATGACGACCTCTACACGCTGGAACGCTTGCGAGAATTCATTCTCAAAGGTCCGAAGAAGGCCGATGAACTCGGCAAGGCGCTGCTGACCGACGTCCGTCGCCACGCAGCCGGCCGGCCGCAGAATGATGACATCACGATCATGACGTTCGGCCGCAACCCGGCGTGAGTAACTCGAAGTTACCTCGTGTCCTAATACGGATCACAGAAATTAGCCGCGCGCCGCTAGCCCCGGTTATACGGCATGAACCGGGGCTAGCGCCGCGCGGCTAATTTTCGGAAT
>JAYVQJ010000757.1:0-22323 GCA_043777235.1 Planctomycetia bacterium | reverse complement strand
CACGAGCGGATTTTTGTCTTCCGCCTTCGCTTCCAGCACGATGAAGGGAAAACGTTTTTCGTTGAGCAGCAGGAAGTCGATGAAGCCCTGGCTGGCCTTCTCGAAGTTCTCGCCGAGTTCGTCAAGCGTCCGTTGGGTCAGCGTGACGCTGAGTTCAAGCTGGATGTTCGCCGGGCCGTTAGCGTCCGCAAAAAACCGCCAGCCAGCCGCTTCCAGCAGCTTGTTGATCTTGATGCGTGCGGCGGCTTCCTTCATGCAGCGAACTCCCTGACCTAATTCGGTTGGAAAAGCCGGCGACTCGCAAGCTCAGGTTGCGACATGCGTGACATGGTTGCTCTGCGACCGTTCCCGCTGCAGAGCTGAAGTGAGCACTATAAGGCCGTGTCACGATAGGCCGACCGCAACGCGAGTCAAGGCAAGCCATGCGTCTGGATCCCTAATCGTCTACGGGATTCAGAATGAGCGATTGACCATCCGCACCGTCGAGTTTCAATCGCAGCAGCCGCGCGATGGTCGGCGCGACGTCGGTGTTGTTGACGGTCTTGAGCTTCACGCCAGCACGGATTCCAGTTCCGGCGGCGATGAAGGTGGCGTGCATGTACGCCGGCTGAGGCAAGTGGCCGTGAGTTCCACGGTACGTCTCGGTCGCCGGGCCGATGACATCGCCGGTCAAGTCGCCGTTGAACGAGAAGCCCGATCCCGTCGCGAGGATGAGGTGCGGAGCCTCGTGATTTTCGGTCGGCGTTGGCAAGCCGAGCGCTGCGAACTCGGACGGTTCAATCACTCGTTGCACACCTTCGAGCTTCGCCAGAGCGGCTTTCACTCGCGGCAGTTGTTCGCTGCGAGTCGCGTCGTCCAGCAGATAGATAAACGCCGAACCTCCTTGAGCCACGCACCATGCTTGCCGCTTCGTCGGTTTGTTCTTGTCGTCCGTTTCGATCAGGCCCAGCCGTTTGAACTCGACGTTCGGCCGGATCAGTTTTTCGATTGGCGCGAAACCGTGATCCGAGGTCACGAACAACGCCGACTTGCCGACGAACGGCGGCTTTTGCAGAGCGTCTCAAACGCGCTTCACATTCGCGTCCGCTTCGGCCGAGACGATTGCGGACGCGAACACCGTCGAGCCGGCGACGAGGACGTTGAAGATCAAGTTGGTAATCAGGCTGCGCCGCATGTGGTCACTCCGAAGAAGGGCTGTGCGGAATTCAGGTCCGATGCGGCATTCCATCGGCTGGCCGGTGGCTCGGCAACCATCCAACGCTTGCCTCGGCTGCGAGTCGCCGCGAGCATGACCGGACTTTCGTTGATCCTGTCGACCCCTTCAAAGAATGAACTCATGCGAACGCGAATCCTCGGTGTTAGAGCCGCTCACAATAACCCGCAGCGTCAGCGAGGGCGTGAGAAGTTGACGTGTGAATTCGGCCCTCGCTTACGCTTCGGGTTAGTTTTTTTAGCGGCTCTTTGTTGGTTGCTTCTCACGACGGTCGCGACGGCTGACGATCATCTGCGCGACCTGCAAACAGAGGCGATCAAGAATGGCTATTCGCCGGTCGGTCATTGGGGAGTCGATCCGAAGAACTACAAAGAGTGGGGGACGCACAGCAATCGGCTGATTCCGGTCTACACGTTTGGCACACTAGGAGCCGGCGACGGTGTCGATCTCACGAGTTATCTCAGCAAGAACAGTGCGTATCGCAGCGAGTCGAAACTGAAGGCGATCTACGGTCACGTGCCGAGCAACACGCTCAATCCCGATGCGGAATACTGCGACCAAACGGACCTCGCGGCGTTGCAGCGGGCGGCGTTCAAAGCCGGCAAGAAGCACGTCATTTTGATGATCTTCGACGGCATGGACTGGCAGACAACTCGCGCGGCGGCGATCTACAACGAGCGAAAAGTCAGCTACTCCGAGGGACGCGGCACCGGCACGCACTTCCAGAATTACACGGCTAACGGGACGACGCAGTACGGCTTCATGTGTGTCGCCCCGAACAACGACGGCACCGACAACGATGTCGATACTCAGACGGTGACGAATCCCGGTGGCAAGTATCTCGGTGGTTACAACGTCGCGAAGGGCGGCCCGTTTCCGTGGTCGCCGAAGAATGACGACATCTATTACCTCACCGGCCGAGCACCCGGTGGCAAGGCCCGCGGCGAGCATCCGTATCCCGACTCCGCGAACACCGCTCAAGCGATGACGACCGGCGTGAAGAGCTACAACAACTCGATCAACGTCGATGTCACCGGCCAGCAGGTCAGTACCATCGCTCACGAAGTTCAGGCGACGGGCTACTCAGTCGGAACCGTGACCAGCGTGCCGATCAGCCATGCGACTCCGGCGTGCGCGTACGCTCACAATGTCGATCGGGACGATTACCAAGACATCACCCGCGATCTGCTCGGCCTGCCGTCGATCGCGCATCCGAAGCAACCGCTGCCGGGACTCGATGTCCTCATCGGCGGCGGCTTCGGTGACAAGGCGACGAAGACAGGACAGGCCGTCGTCGATGCCCTCACAGGAATCGTGACAGGTAAGGCGGACTCGAAAGGACAAGGAGCCAACTTCGTTCCCGGAAACATTTGGCTCACCGATGCAGATCGAAACTCCGTCGATGTCACGAATGGCGGGTGGTACGTCGTTGCCGAACGTGCCGCCGGAATCAACGGTCGAGACAGTTTGAAGGCGGCGGCAGAACGAGCAGTCTCGTCCAACAAGCGGCTGCTGGGCTTCTTTGGAGTCGGCGCGGTCAAAGGGCATCTCCCCTTCGCGACAGCCGACGGAGACTTTCAGCCAACCGTCGGCCGCACCAACAAAGCCGAGTCGTATACAGCCGATGATATCCAGGAAAACCCGACGCTGGCCGACATGACTTCCGCGGCACTGACAGTCCTCGGCAAGAACGACAAGGGATTCTGGTTGATGGTTGAAGCGGGCGATGTCGATTGGGCCAATCACGACAACAATCTCGACAACTCAATCGGGGCGGTGAATTCTGGAGACCGAGCCTTTCGAGTCATCACCGATTGGGTCGAACAACACAGTAATTGGAAAGACTCACTCGTCATCGTCACGGCCGATCACGGTCATTATCTGTGGCTCGAAAATCCAACCGGACTGATCCCTTAAATAAGGTCGATATGCCAGTCGTTCGCTCTCGGCGTCTCGAATAGAGGCAACTTAGCCGAGCCTTCAAATTCCGATCGACTGGCCCTTTTGACCATCGGAGCATCCAAAGAGACGAATAAAAAAGTCCGTTTCGTCTTGTGATTTCAGCGAACGTTTATAGATTGGCCTGGGTTCTGGGCGGGGTTTGGAGTCGTTTCACCCGAGGAGCTTAACTGTGAAGCGTTGGACTTTGATCGTCTTTGCCGCTTGTTTCTCGTTAGTTGTATTGGGTTTGGGCGTTTCAGACGCAAAGCCGCCGGTGGCTCAAAAGAAGGTGGAAAAGGCTCCGGTCGACCCCAAAGCCGAGGTGGCTTTCCGGGACGCGGCCAAAAAATTGGCTGGAGGCACGGAGCTCGACAAGGTTCTGGCTCTTGAAAACAAGGAGCGCGGGGTCACGGCCGAGGCAATGCCGGTCATCGACAACCTCACTTTTCTGCGTCGAATTTACTGCGATCTCGTCAGCCGCATTCCGTCGATCGACGAGATCGCTGCATTTGAGGCCGACAAGTCTCCGAACAAGCGATCCGAATTGGTCGATCGCCTGATCGCCGACGATCGCTTCATTGATCGCTGGACGGTCTTTTATTCGGACATGTTCCGACTGCGTGCTCAAGCCGACGGCGGTGCTGCCGCTATCGCGTGGGTCCATCAAGCGGTCGCGGACGCGATGCCTCACGACGAAATGTCTCGGCGACTCATTACGACCAACGGCAAAGCAGGAGCTGCTCCCGAAGTCGCGTTCGTACTTGGCGAGAACGCCGATCCGATGATCCTTGCTGGCGTGACGTCGCAAGTCTTCATGGGCGTCCGAATTCAATGTGCTCAATGCCACGATCACCCGTTCGACGTCTGGACGCAGGAAAACTTCTACGGTTTCGCGGCGTATTTCGGGAAGACTCAGCGGATCGAGAATAAATTCACGCGAACGATCTACGCCAAAGAGAACGAGGCTTCGATTGTCCTTTGGCCGCCCGAAGGCAAAGCCAAGCCCAGCGAACGCAAACCCGCCAAGCCGACCTTCCCGTTCGACATGGCTTCGACCGACGAAAATCCGGAATACATCGTTCGATTGAACGCACTGCGAGCGAAGCAAAAGGCCGAAAAGGACGCGCTGCTCGCGAAAGCCAACTCCAAAGACGCGGATGTGGATGATCTGATTGCTGGTGCGTCGGAAAACGAAGCGAAGGCCAAAGGGAAAAAACTCGACGACGATGTCACTCGCGATGCCAAGAGAGATGCCAAGAACCTCAATATCAAAGCGGGGCTCTACACGACCAGTGAGTGGCGCAACGAGTTAGCGAATCTCGTGACAAGCCCGCGCAATCGCTGGTTCGCGAAGAATCTGGTCAACCGCGTTTGGGCCGATCTCGTGGGCCGCGGTATCGTCGATCCGATCGATGACTTCAGCGACAACAATCCGCCCAGTCACCCAAAGATGCTCGATTATCTCGCCGACGAATTTGTGGCGAGCGGCTATGACCTGCGGACGATTGTCAGGCTGATCGTCAACAGCCAAGTTTATCAGCGCGCTCACATCTACGGGGCCGAAGAGCAACAAGTGACGGAGTTGGAGAAATCATTCCTGGCGACTCCGATGCGGCGAATGCTCAGCGAGACGCTTTACGACAGCATCATCACTGCTGGGCACATCTTCGATGTGAAGCACACGCCCGGTAAGAACACGAAGACAACTTGGAAGCTCTCGCAAATTGTGAAGCCGAATTCGGGTCGTCAAGGCTTGTCGCTCACTGCCATGAAGTTCCAACAGAAGATGGAAATGAATGCGGCAATGGCGGCGAAAGACGACGAAGCCACTCCGGGCGTTGATCTGGAAAAAGGAATCGAAATCGATTTCGGCAAGGTTCTGGCGAAAGCCAAAGCCGACGACCAGAAGGTCGAAGTCGAAGAGATGCGCGTCATGTCGAAAGAAGAAATCGAAGCCGAACGGATGCGTGCTCAGATGCAGACGCAACGTCGCGGCATCGACTACATCGACCGCTATGTGAAAGCGACCTTCGATGACAATCCGAAGTTCGGTTCGTCACTTCGCATGTCATCACCCGCCGCGCCGGAACACTTCCTTCGCGTTTTCGGCCAGACCGACCGCGAAGTCCTTGGTGAGTCTCGCGACCATGCCCCCAACATGCGGCAGGCTCTGATGATGCTTAACGGATTGTTGACTCACGAGGCGTCTCGCGTTGGCGAGTTCGAGCCGATGTACGCTCTGATCGTCGAGCAAAAGAATCTTGATGGTGCCGTGAAGTTGGCCTATCGTGAGATCCTCACTCGCGAGCCGAGTGTAGACGAAATCAAAGAAGCCAAGTCGATCATCGGGGCTCACAAAGACCCGCTTGATGGCATGGCCGACTTTCGTTGGATTCTGCTCAACTGCAACGAATTCCGTTTCTTGCCTTGATCTGTAGGGTGGGTCGAGTCATCGAGACCCACCATTCATGAACTTCCAACCGGTGGGTTGCGATGACTCGACCTGCCAAACTTTCGATCTCTTTCCCGTTTCAGAAAGGAACTCGACATGGGCTGCCTCGATTACCGAACGAATCGCCGAGCTGTGTTGCAGGCGTCACTGGCTTCGATCCTGGGATTCTCAATGCGCGACTTGATCGCGCGAGCGGGAACCGAAGCAGCCGCATCGGCTGAACACGTCATCTTTTTCTGGAACGGCGGAGGAATGTCGCACATCGACACATTCGATCCAAAGCCCGGCCGGCCGACGAAAGGTGATTTTGATCCGATTGATACTTCGGTTCCGGGAATCCAGATTTCGCAGATCTTCCCGGAAGTTGCCAAGGTCATGGAGCACTGTGCTCTGGTTCGGTCGATCGCTGGTGTCAACGGCGATCACGGGCGAGGCACCTATCAGTTGCAGACGAGCTACAACGCTTCGGCCAATTTGATCCATCCTGGCTTCGGTTCGGTGGTGACTCACGAGAAGTCGCAAATTGGCGATCTGCCGTCTTACGTCACGATCAGCGGACGTGCTCCGAAGGCGAGCTATCTTGGTCAGAAGTGCGAAGCGTACTTCATCGGCGGGCCGGGCGAGAAAGACCCGTACCTGTCGTTCCCAGAGGGGATCGCGTCGACTCGCGGTAATCAACGACTGGAAGTGCTCGAGAAATTCAACGGCCGGTTCGCCGAGAAGTCGTCGAACAAGGAATTGAAGTCGACACAGACGTCGATCGACGAAGCTCTGACCCTGATGCGGAGTCCGGCTCTTGCGGCGTTTGAACTCGACAAGGTGCCGACCTCGCAGTTGAACCGTTACGGCGACACGCCGTTCGGCCGAGGCTGTTTGGTCGCGAAGCAATTGGTCGAAACCGGCGTCCGGTTCGTGCAAGTGAATCGCGGTGGGTTCGACACGCACATGAACAACTTCCCGGCGATGGAAGCTCATGGCGAGATCATGGACCCGGCGTTGGCATCGTTGATTGCCGACTTGGCCGAGACCGGCATGTTGAAGAAGACGCTGATCGTCATGCTCAGCGAATTCGGCCGCACGCCGAAGATCAACAAAGACTCCGGCCGAGATCACTGGCCTAACGTCTTCACCTGCTTCATGGCCGGTGGCGGCATCAAGGGTGGCACGGTCATCGGTTCGTCTGACGAAGACGGCTACGAGCCTAAGGACAACCCGGTGAAGGTCTCGAACCTTCATGCGTCGTTCTGCCACGCCCTCGGCATCGACCCGGACAAGAAGGTGATGACGCCACTCCAACGACCGTTCAAACTCATCGAGGACGGCACGCCGATCAAGGAATTGTTCGCCTAACGGATTTCGGCGAATTTTGGTTTGACCTCGATGGAATCGAGACAATCCGTGAGGCAGGTGCAAACCTGCCTCACGGCGTTTCGGTGCTCGAAATGTCGCTATTCGACATCGCGACGGAACAATCGAAATGACATGCGGTCCGCTCCAACTTGTGTGGATCGCTGGACTGGCGAACGCGGCTCTGGGATGCGACCTTAATCTGCCAATGCGGTCCTGCAAAACTGCATCACACATTGATGACCGCAAGCATGGCAGCTTGCGGCGACGACAGCACAGGGACGTGCGCGATCATGGATTATTCACATGCGTGCGTCTCGACTTAGTGCGTTGGTTTGTTGTGGAGTGCTCTGCTTGGCTGGTGTGGCTCTCGCCCAAGAGGTCAAGAAGGAAGAAGGCTCTGCGCTCAAAGGATCGATCGTCGAAGATCGAGCCGCCAAGAAGCTGCTGGAGGCGGGCGACGCGCGGTACGAGGCGGATGAGGTCTCGAAGGCGGTTGAGATTTGGCAGTCGGTTGTCGAACGGTATCCGCGCAGCAAGGTGCGATACGAAGCCTACCTGAAGCTGGGAAATTTCTTTCTTCAGCGGGATCGGCAGTACGACAAGGCGCGGGCTCAGTTTGAACTGGCGACGGCTGAAGACAATCGCAACGAAGAGATGCGGGCCGAAGCGACGCTCAAGGCGGGAGTTTGCTTTTACGAAGCTCGCAACTTCGGCAAGTGCTTTCAGGTCATGCGCGACGTGATTGAGAAGTTCCCGGTCAGCAAGCAGGTCAATGAGGCGTACTACTACATCGGTCTCGGCCACTTCCAATTGGGACATTACAGCCGAGCGATTCAGGCTCTGGAAAAAGTCGGCACGACGCTGTCGAACAGCGATGACAAAGGTGAAAAACTCGAAGCGGGCAAGCGGCTGTTTGTGAAGATCGAAGATGCGGACCTGTCGGCTCTCGAACCGGGGCAGTCCATCAAGGTCGAGTGCATCGCGACGAGCGGCGACAAGGAAATCGTCGAGTGCTTCTCGGTCGGCCGCAACGTGCGCATCGCTCTGGGGAGCGTGATGACGAAACTTGGCAAGCCGCAGGCGGGGAACGGGACACTTGAGGTCAAAGGGGATGACACGGTCGAAGTGACGTACATCGACGAGCAGACCGCCGACAAGCAATTCAATCGCAAACTGCTGCACAAGGTGACGGTCGTTGGCAACGGATTGTTGTCGATCACAGATGGAGCGTTCAAGGAGACACTACGCGGTGTCGTGCTCGGCAAATCGGTCAACGTACAGATCATTGATGCCGACCGTGACCTGACTGACGCGGCGGACACGATTCAGGCGGTCATCGAAGTTGTGCGACCGAAGTCCGACGAAGAAATTGAGAACGAAATTGTCGAACTCAAGAAGACCGGTAAGGTCATCGAGACCGACGACGACGGCAATCCGAAGATCGAGCGGTTGAAGAAAATCGACAAGGTCGCCGTGACACTGACCGAAGCAAAGGTCGATACGTCGCTGGGCAAGAAGCCGGTTGATGACGAAGGGACCGAAACGAAAAAGACGGCAGCCGTGAGTGCGCAGAATCCGGCGATCAACACGACCGAAGGGGCTGCACCGACAAAGGGTGAGGCGACTGAGAAGAAAGCGGTCGGGACAGAGTCCCAACCTACGAAGCCGGCGGTCGAGGACAACTCGATTCACTCCGGTGTGTTCCGAGTCACTCTGTCGCTTGCCAAAGCGGACGCGGTTGTCTCGACGGACGACATTTTACAGGCATTGCCTGGCGATTTGGTGCGAGTCAATTACACCGACACGAAGAATACGACGCCCGATCCGCGCAACTTGACGTTCGATGCGAAAGCGATTGAAGGAAACCTTGGCGGCGTGCGAGTCACGAAAGCGTTGATCTCGGACCGCGAACTGCGAGTGCAAACGCAACTCAAGACGGCTCACGCGCTGACCAACATCGGCAACCGTTACAAGGAATTCGGCCTGAAGAAAAACGCCGACGCCAAGTACGAACAGGCACTCGACCTTTGCGACGAGATCATGGCCGAAGCGTCCAAGCTTGGCGGCAAATTGCTCGAAGAGACCTACGTGCAGCTTTGGAAGATCTACTACGAAATGGACAAGTTGGAACTCGCCGCCGCGATGGCCGAACGGCTGCAACGCGAGTTCCCGAACAGCGGCTTCGTCGATGACGCGCTGTTGCAACTCGCGGACGTCGCGCTCAAGCAGCAGAACTTCAATCGCGCGATCGGCATCTATCAGCGGCTTGTGCTGATGCAGACCAGCCAGCTTCGTGGCGAGGCTCAGTTCGGTATCGCTCAGTGCTACGACAAGATGGCCGAGCAGCAGCCGGGCGAAGCGGGGAAAGCACAACTCTTCGACCGAGCCTTCCAGGAATACAAAAAGGTCTTCGACAACTTTCCTGAAAGCGGTCGAGTTGGTGAGGCGGTGGCTCAGATGGCCAACTACTACTACCGCCAGAAGGACTACGCTCGCGCCGTGGACATCTTCGAGACAGTGCTCGAAAACCATCCCGACGCGAAATTCCTCGACGTGATTCTGTTCAACTACGGCCGCTGCCTCTATCGCATGGATCGCAAGGCAGAGGCTCGGAAGCGATTCGATCAACTGATCGGCGACTATCCGGAAAGTCCACTTGCCGGCGATGCCAAGAAGATTTCCGAAGCGTTGAACAAAGCCGAGAGACAAAACGTGGCGGCACCGAAGGGGAATTGATCACGGCAGGAGGACGATCATGGTGGCAGCCGTTGAACAATCTGAACTCGCGCGAGTCGCGACCGCGTTTTATGACTCAGAACTTCGGGCGGCTTTGGAGGCAACGCATCTCAACGATTTCGTCGCCATCGAACCGGAATCGCGGACCTACTATTTCGGGAAAACGTTGAGTGAAGCGATTCAAGCGGCGAGACAGGCTCAGCCCAATAGATATCCCTTTGTAATGCGAGTTGGCCACCGCGCCGCGATCGAGATTGGACATCTGGAATCATGAAAGGGAAGGTCAACGAGCAACGATCGAACAGTTGGGATTGAGTAAGTGCGCGGAAATTGGAGCCGGACTAGCAGACGGAATCGTTCGGTCTTTGGATGCGTTCCGAGCCTGGATTCCGTGGTTTGGTGAAACGAAGGAAGTCGAAGTGGTCGGAAGCACCGGCAGAACTGTGTTGTTGGGAGTCGGCCTGATGTTGGGTCATGATTTGAACGTGAGCTATCGAACATTCGATGTGACTTTGGATTAATGTTTTGGATTTGGGGAATTGCCATGCTCCGAAAAATGAGTGCCGTGTTCTTGGGGATTCTTTTGTCCGGTTCTGTCTCTTTCGCGCAGCAGGCCGGCGCGCCGGCACAGGCTCCGGCTGAAGACTCCAAGCAGCTTGATGCTGTTTCGCAGGAGGCGGCGAAGCACGAGGCGGACCTTAACAAGTTCAAGGACACGGCTCCGGAGGCGGCGGAGGTGTTGGTCAAACTTGTTGACCTGTACCACCAGCACGGCCGGGCGTTTGGGTTGATTCGGGCGGGGCAGCGGTTTTCGGCGGCGCATCCGAGCGATCCGCGGAATCAACCGGTGATGCTCAAGCTGATCGACGGGCTGGAGGCGATGTCGCGGCACAAAGAGCTGACGGTTTCGATTCGGCAGTTCATCCAGAAGTATCCGACCGCGCCGCAAGTCGTCGAGTTGGAAGAGCGGCTCGCGAAAGCGCTCGACAAACTTGGCGAGCGGCAGAAGGCGGGAGAGACGTATCGGTCGATGTGGAATCGGCAGCCGAATGTCAACGGGCGGAAGTTTGGCGAGGCGGCGGTCACGCGGCTCAACAACGGCTCGCAACAGGAAATCTTTGACGGCAACGTGCTGGCCGAGGACATGCTCGACAAGTTGCCGACCGGTGAGTTCACGAAGTTGTTGGCCGCGAATGCGCATTATCGCTGGCGACAGTACGGGCAGTGGGCCAAGGCCAACACGCTCGGAGCCAAGATGCTGGCGAAGGGCTTGCCGTACTCCCCGGAAGAGACTCGCGAGTTGCAGCGGATGCAGGGCGAAAACTTCGGCTATCTCGGTCAGTACGCCAACGCGGCGACGCATTTTCGGCAGGCGCGAGCGATCCGAGATGACTGGTACGTTCTGAACGCGCTCATCAATTCGATGTACTACTCGCAGGCGAAGGCCGCCGAGTTTGAGCCGCTCGTCAATGAGTTCGATGCGAAGTATCCCGATCGCGAAGAACGGTTCGAGAAGCGAGCATTGCTGGCGACGGCGTTGATCCGTGATGGTGACAAGGCTCGCGCGCTGGAGATGATTAAGCCATTGCTGGCGTTCAACCCGTACATGCACAGCATTGCGAGCGTCTTCGTGCAGAACGCGGGGACTGAGCCGGCTCAATTCCTGGCGGCCGAGGCGGTGCTGCGAGACGCGCTGGCCAAGAACCCGAAGTACAACGCGTACTATCTGCGGCATTCGCTGGCAACCGAAATCTATCGCGACCGGCTGAAGGACGACGCCAAGTGCAAGGCGATGTGCCGTGAGTTCCTCGATCAAGTCCCCGGCAACGACGGCCATGCGTGGAACATTCTCTCGCACCTGTTGTTTCAGACGGCGAACGACGCCGAGTTTCAGCAAGACGTGCAGCGATACCTCGCGGCGAGAAAACGCAACCTGCACATGACGACGTTCGGCTCGTACTTGCAGTCGTACATCGATCAGGCGAAGCCGAACAAAGACCTGGTCGAACGAGTCAAGTATGCGCAAGCCGAACTCAAGAAGCAGAACGACGACCCGCTCGTCGCGATGTACTTGAAGTGGACTCACAACATCAATCACGGCCCGGATGTTCAAATCCGAGCGGCCTTGCGGCAGACGCATCTCGCCGCGTTGCCGGAGCCGATGTGGGAACAGCTCATGGCCGAGGATGCGTATTACTACCGCCATATCCCGCCGCAGGTGAAGACGCGAGAAGAGTCCGCGCGGACATATTTGCTCCTTGCGCAGCGATTCCCGAAGAATCGGAGTTACCTCGACGAGGCATTGGGTTCGGTCACCGATTATGGGCCGATCGACATCAGCAAGCAGATCTTCGACTTGTTCGTCGCTCAGGAACCATTGCTCAACAACAGCGATCATTGGCGGCGTCTGTTCATCATTGCCGATCAGCACAAGGATCAATCACTGGCGAAGCGAACGTTCGAGTACATCCAAAAGTCGCAGGCCAAATTCGGCAAGGACAGCGCCGGAGCAAGCGGCATCGGCGATGCGCTGACTCGGCATCTATTGCTGGCGGAAGCGACCGCCTACTGGCAATTCGGTCGGACACACGATCGGCAATCGGGCGAGTCATCGACGTGTGCGGCGCGGCTCTACACGGCGTTGAAGACACCGGATGAGAAGCTCGCCTTTGCGAACGAGATGCTGCAAACCAACACGCCCTATAACACGCAGTTCGCACAGTGGGCGGCTCAGGCGTATCTCGAAAAGGGAGACATCGACAGCGTCGAACGAGTCACTCGCGATGCGCTGACGAAGCAACAAGAGAAGTGTTTCCAACCGGCGAACTGGGACGCGACGCAGTGGTTCTACGTTGTCAACGGCGTGAGAACTCAGCCGGACAAGATGAAAGAACTGCCGCCGGCCGCGAAGCAACGGATTTACGCACTGGTCCGGGACGTCAACTTCGATTGGGGTTCGTCGCAGGCTCAGATTTATCACCTCGAAGGACTGACTCCTGCCGAGCTGGCACAAGTCCCGCCGATGAAGCGGTTGCTGATCATCGCCGACGCGGCTCGCAAGCTGTATGCGGACTCGTACCGCTGGGACAACTTGATGGTCGTCGCTCAACAGCAGGTCGCGAGCAAAGACTACGTCAGCGCGGCGACGCTGCTGACCGGGTTGCTCACGAACATTCCGAACGTCGATGAGCCGCGCAAGGCGACGGCTCGCAACTTGGTCAGTCAGTGTTACACGCGAATCGGTGCGGTGGGCCTGACGATCGACGAGAAGTCGCCGATCGCTCCGCTGTTGCAAGCCGCGATGTATCTGCGACTCGGTGACGAGCGGCTCGCCATTGAAGCGTACACGACCAACAAGAAGCTGTTCGATGATCATCGCGACGAGGTGCCGGTCGATCTGGTGCTGTTCGTCTGCCAAAACTTGATGGCGGCCGGCGGCAACGAGAACTTCGAGAAAGTCGAAGACACGCTCCGAAGTTGGCTGGTCAAGAACGACATGAGCACCACGTACGACGTGCAGACCAAGGCGTCGGTGCAACTTCTGCTCGCGAAAAACTTCTTCAGCGCTCAACGGTACGACGTGGCTCGCTCGGAATATACGACGGTCATCAACCGCTATCCAAATACGCCGTATTCGACCGAAGCCGAATTCGGCATCGGCGAGACGTTCATGGCCCAGAAGGTCTACGACCAAGCCGAAGCAGTCTTCGAGAAACTGGCAACCAGCCGTGACGCGGAAGTGGTCGTGCGTGCCGAATTCCTGCGCGGAGTGCTCGCGCATCGGCGCGGCGATCAGGACGAGGCGAGAAAAATCTTTCGCAACGTGCTCGACCGCGTGCCGAACATCGAACTGGCCAATCAGGCGTTGTTCAATCTGGCTGAAGTTTACGGCTCGGAAGAGCGGTACATGGATCAGTTGAATCTGCTCCGCACAGTCGGTCGCTTGGGCCGATCCAGCAAGCGGTTCCACGCGCCGGGGCAGGCGTTGTCGATCGTCGTGCAGGACAGCGATCTCGGCATCAGCCGCGGGCACAACAAGATTCCAGTCATCGTGAGAACGGTCCCCGGCGGTGACGAAGAGATCGTCTATCTGACCAGCGGCGGCGCGGGCAAAGGGTTGTTCCGCACCGATCTCGAAACGGCGCTCGGCCAAGTCAAGAAGCGGGACAAGATTCTGCAACTCACCGGGAAGGATCAGATCAAGTGCGACTATCCGGACGACTTCAAGAAGGAGTTCAAGAGCGTTCCGCTCAGCGACGTCGAGATCAAGATTGCCTCGAACGCCCGGTTTGATGTCGCCAGCCAGAAAATCGTCGATGAGAAGGAAGAGACGTTCTCCGAGAAGCTGGCTCGCGAAGAGCAGGAGAAGGATCGCGAGACCAATCGCCGCACGCAGGCTCGGCCGAAGAATCATGTGAAGCCGGGCAATCAAATTTTCCTGAAGGTCACGGACCCGGATCGCGATCTGACCGACGAACCGGACACGGTGATGGTCAAGCTCGTCGCCGACAGCGGCGATCAAGTGCAGGTGCCGATCAAGGAAACTGGCCCGCACACGGGCATCTTCGAGGGGATCGCTCAGACAGGTGAATTGCCGGCCGGGGCACTCGCGAGTGACACGTCGATTGATCACAGCCCACTGATGGCGATCGATAAGAAGAAGGAGTCGTATTGGCTCAGTGAACCGGACGGGGCAGTGCCGAAGTTCTTGACGATCGACATGAAGGATCTCAATCCGGTCAACCGCGTGAAGTATTGGTCGCCGAAGCCGGACGCTCAGATTCCGGTGCGTGGCGAACTGCTCGGCAGCAACGATGGTGAGTTCTGGTTCCGGCTCGCGTCGCATCCCGAACCGCTGAAGGCTGCGAATTTGTTCGACGACTACAAGGCGATGCGTCGCCGAGTTTACGCCGGCAACTTCACCGGCTTCACAACTTGGGACCAAGTCAAGCAACTCGCGAAGAGCAACAAGCCGTCGGAAGAAGAGGACGTCGCCAACGGCCTGACGTGGTCGCGAGCCGACGATGCGGAAGACTCGAAGAATCCATACGGCGTGATCTGGTACGGCAAGCTCGTGCAGCCAAAATCCGGTGCGGCGCGAATTCAAATTCAAGGCGTGACGACCGCGCTCGCGATCGACGGCGTGCAGGAGATGCCGCTCGGTCCGGGCAACCGTACGGTCGATGTGTGGCTTGATAAGGGCTTGCACGACGTAACGATCTTCGCCGCCGTTAATCAGGCGACGCAAATCTCGCAGGCGATCTGGGCGCGAGCCGACATCAATCGGCAGCTTGTCCAGCTTGGCCCGTTCTTGAAGTCGGACTTCGATCTCGATCAGGCTGAGGCTCGCGATGTGGTTCAGGCGGCGGCACCGGCGGCGGTGGAAATCCCGCTCGTGCTCACGGACATTAAACTGACGAAGAAGACGGAAGCCTTCGGCGTCATCAAAGAACGCAACCCGCCGCAGATCGGCTCTTGGGCCGCGCTCGAAGATCAAGCCGCTTGGGAATTCGATGCCGCGCAGCCCGGTGTGTACGACGTCTATTTAGAATGTGCTCATGGCGGCGGCGGAGGTTCGACGTTCGACCTCGAATGCGCCGGCACGATGCTCAAGGGGACCGTTCCGAACACGGGTAATTGGACCGTCGCGCAGCTCACACGTTTCGGAACCGTCGTCATCGACAAGCCGGGCAAGTATTCGATGTCGATCAAGCCAACGTTGATCGCCGGTGGCGGACTGATGGAACTGCGATCGGCGAAGTTGATCGCGTCACTCGACGCTCGCGTCGTGCAAACACCCGGTGCGTGGGAGTTCCGATTCCCGTCGAATGATCTGCGATTCGTGCGCTTCAAGATCAACGAGTATCTCGGCGATGCCGTCGCCGTGAATCACGTCGAAGTCAGCGGCCGGGGCGCGAGCCACAAGGCGACTGACGAGAAAGCGGAAGCCAAGACCGCTGCGAATGAAGATCGACTCTACATTCCGACTGATGCCGACGTGCTCGAACTTTCCAGCAACAACACGCTGGAGATCGCGGGTGGCGACGTCGTCTCGGCCGGCTACACCGACGAGTTCACGCAGAACGAAAACACGTCGTCGCTGCTGCTCACCGAGAAGCTGTTCGCGACGTACTTCAACGCAACGGTCGGAGCGATCAATTACGACTTCATTCGGCTCGACAACGGCCAGGTGCAGAACATCGAAAAGACCGTTGTCCGGGTCGATCCGGGCGAGCGATTCGTCGTGTCGATCACCGACTTCGACATGGACACGACCGTTGGTCAGGACACGCTGGAGTTCGAGGTATCAGTCAATGACGGCGCGCCGATCAAGCTGTCTGCCATCGAACGCGAACTGCAATTCAGCGGCACGTTCACGAAGGAAATCGACACGATGCTGGCCGGCACTTCCGACGCGGCCGCCGACAACAGCGACAGCAAGTTGAAAGTGAAGCCGGGCGATCGCATCGTTGTGAAGTATCTCGATGCTCAGAACACGTTCCCCGGCCATTCGGTCAAACGCGAAGCGGTGGTGTACGTCAACAAGCCGAGCGCCGCGCAGGTTCGGATTGTCGAGACGCGCGTGATCCCCGGTAACGCCAAGCAGAACACGCCGCCGCAGTTCGTCTATCTGCCGCAGAAGGATACGAAGGACAAGAAAGAGGTGGCCAACGTCGCGTTCGAGGCTCCGCTGACCATTGAAGTCATCGACCCGGACATGGCCAAAGACAGCCGCAGCGAAGTGCTCGTCACGTTGACGACGACCGACGGTGCGAAGATCGAAGCCCGCTGCATCGTCAGTGGCGAGCATTCGCACTTCAACCAATTCCAAAATCAAGACGCGACCTTGTGGGCTCTTGAAGAAGGCCGCTTCCTGGGTCAGGTGATTCTGCAACTCGGCAGCAAGGCGAGTGCGGATGTCATCCCGCTGACGAGCGACATGCCACGCAATCTGATTGGTGGCGGGAAGCTTGACGAGTCGCAAACGAATTCCGGCAAGGACCGCAGCCTCGTGACGCGAGTCCTCAATCTCACTGGCAAAGACAAGATCATCGCGACCTACGTCGACGAGAAGACCCCAAATGCGAAGCCGAAAACCTCGGCAGTGTCAGCCGTTTCCAGTGGGCCAGTATCGGCCGCAACGAAACCTGCTCCGACAACACCGGGCACGAAGCCGGCGATGACCAAGAACGATCCGAAGGCCACAACAGGAACCGCGAAGACTGGGACACCAAAAACCGGAACTGCCGCCGCTCCTGCTCAACCCGCCGCGCCGCCGAAGCCGGAGATCGCGAGTGTTTCGGCCCAAGCGCGGCTGATCAGCAACGGAGTGCTCGCGGTCGTTGATCGCGATTACGACCGGCCGATCGTGCAACTGCACGTCGGCGAGAAGCTGTACCTGATGGTCACCGACGCCGATCAAGACGCCAGCGACGAACGCGATCGAGTTGAACTCGAAATCACCACGGAGTTCGGCGAGAAGGAAACGGTCAAGCTGGAAGAAACGATGGCTCACAGCGGCGTCTTCACCGGCTCCGTGCAACTGAAGTCGAACGAGAAGCCGACGCCGGGGAACCTATCGACCGACGCGCCGGTCATCGAATGCTACTTCGGCGACACGATTAAAGTCCGCTACGTTGATCCCGCCGCTAGTTCTGAAAGTGGCAAGCTTGAACTGGAGAAGTCGATCCCCGTTGTCATCGGTACCGATGGTCTCGTCGCCGCGTTCTCCAAGACGTTCAACGATGAGCGGCTCGCGGTTGAAACCAAGTTCCGCATCGCGGAGAGCTTCTTTGAGTTGTTCAAATCACACAAAGCTTTGGCTCGCAAAGACGAAGAATTGGCCGATCTCGAAGCAGGACGTCACATTCTGCAAGAAGTCATGGAGGACTATCCAAACCCCAAATATGTGCCGCGCATTCAATACTTGATTGGCCAGTTTGCGCAGGAGTTGGGACAGTGGGATGAGGCGATCGACGCCTACGAAGAGATTATCAACCATCACCCCGACCACGAGCTCGCACCGGACTCCCAGTACAAGCTGGCTCAGTGCCATGAAGAGAAGGGTGACTTCGATGCGGCCCTCGAAGCTTATGTGACGCTGGCGGCGACGTATCCCCGTAGCCCGCTGATCGCCAGCGTGATGATTCGCATCAGCGACCACTTCTACAAAGCCGAGGAATACACCGTCGCGGCTCAGGTCGGTGAGAAGTTCATCGAAAAATTCGAGGGGCACCAGCACGCTCCAAAGATGGCGTTCCGCGTTGGCCAGTGCTTCTACAAAGCCAAGAAATTCACCGACGCCGGCAAATCGTTCGACAAGTTCGGCAAGGGTTTTCCAGACGACCCGCTCGCCTCCGATTCGCTCTTCTGGGCGGGCGAGAGCTACCGCATGGCGGGAGCCACCAATGAGGCGTTCCGCCGTTACAACAACTGCCGCTGGAATCACCCGTCGAGCGAATCCGCCAAATACGCCCGCGGCCGGTTGGCTCTGCCAGAAATGTTGCAACAGTTTGAATCAGAGGCGAACGCGATCGAGAATCAATAGGATGACCGTTGACGCGAAGAGGAGCCTGGAAATGACAACTCTAACCCTGACAGCTCATATCTCCGATGATCGCAAGCTGACGCTCCAGTTACCGGACGATGTCGTTCCGGGCGAGCATCAAGTGCGAGTCGAGATTGATCCGTTGCTGGCGGATGATGAATCAGACGATGGTGAGACACCGTTGCGTTGGGATCGTGGCGTTCTCGTTTATGCGGGTGGCGACATTCCTCCTGGCAGTGTCTGCGACTGGATCGAACAAGATCGTGAACAGCGGATGAGGGACATCCTGCGTGGGAGCGGGACGTGCGAGTGATGTTCGACACGTCGGTGCTCGTGGCAGGGCAGGTGCCGACTCATGTCGATTACGAGTCTGCTCGAGAGTGGTTGGATGCTGCGCGAAAGGGTTCGTTCAAGATGTTGCTCGCCGCGCATTCGATGGCGGAGTGCTATTCCACTTTGACAAGAATGCCGATCCGACCTCGGATTCGCCCGGCGGCGGTGAATGAGATGTTCGAGTCCAATATCCTCCCGTTTGCCGCCGTCCAGACGCTCGTTCCCGATGATTACGTCGCCGTCATTCGACAACTCGCGGAGGATGGACTCGTCGGCGGAATCGTGTACGACGCACTCGGAGTCAAGGCGGCTCAATTGGCACAAGCCGACCGCTTGCTAACTTTCAACTTGAAGCACTTTCGACGACTCTGGCCACAGGGTCACGACAAGATTATTTCTCCGACTGACGTGGCCCCCAAAGACCTCATCCCGCCTCAATAGCTCACCGAGACTTCAGAAATGACCTACCTGATTTTGACACTGGCGTTGCTCGCTCAAGATCCGCTCGATGCGCTGGATGCCAAACAAGGCATTAAGAAGTCCGCACCGCCGCCGGCCGCGACGGCTCCGGTGCTGCCGGCTCCGCCGGATGGGAAGAGTGCGAAGCCATCCATTCCTGGTTTTTCGGATGCCGAGTCTCAACCGGCGACAGGCGAGGCGAGCGCCAATCCTGCTGAGGAAAAGAAGGCGGAGGAGAAGCCGGCTGAGGTGGAGGCCGATACCGGCACATCCGGGTTGGGATTCATGGGGCTAATCAGCGGCATCATGCACTCGGGTGCGATGGGCTTGATGATCGACGGCGGATTTTTCATGTGGCCGATTCTGTTCATGGGGGTTCTGGCTGCGGGCGTGATCATCGAGCGTTGGCGGACGTTGAGCATGATCTCCGGCGACAGTCGGGAACTGCGTGCTCGCGTGCTGGAATTGTTGCAAGCCGATCGTGAGGAAGAGGCGTTGCAATTGTGTTCGCACGAGAGCGGCCCCAGTGCGGCGGTGCTCACGGCGGGGCTGCGAAAGTATGTCGTCTTGCGAAAGCTCAATTACGATCCGGCCAAGATCGAAGAACAGGTCTTGAAGTCGATGGAGGATTACGGCATTCACATCGTCGCGGCTCTGGAAAAGCATCTGCCGATTCTGGCTTCGGTGTCGAGCGTGGCTCCGATGGTTGGCTCGGTCGGGACCGTGTGGGGCATGATCATTCTCTTCAAAGACATCGTCGCTCAGATGGGTCAGCAGAATATCATCGAAGCGGCGGCGGCCGGGATTCAGCTCAAGCTGCTGGTCACGGTCTGGGGCTTGATCGTGGGCATTCCGGCTTACGTTGCGTTCAATTACTTCACGGTGGTCATCAATCGGTATGTGTTGAACGTGGAAGAGTCGGCGACGGAACTCGTCGAAGCGGTCACGCTGCGATTCGCAACACAGCCGCATCAGGACTCCAATGACGAGGGATCGGAATCGGCTCGTGCTGAAACCGTTCCTGTGTCGGTCTAGGGAGGCCACATGCGACTTCGTGATCGAACGACCGAGCAAATGGTTGAACCGCCGGCCGTCTTATTGACGGACATCGCGTTCAACTTGCTGATTTTTTTCGTCGTCTGCGCCTCGACCGAACCGTCCGACGGCCGCAAGCAGGACATCCCCGGTGCCAACAAGGACACCTCGAAGCAGGCTCAACAAGCGGAGAACATCGAAATCTCGCTGACTCGTTCGACCGCCAGCATCAACGGCGAACAAGTGTCAGTTGCCGACTTCCTGCCGCGAGTCCGGAATCTGCTGCGAGACAAGAAGAAAGTTGAGGATCGCGTCGTGCTGGTCCGCAGCGCTCGTGACACGCCGTATGAGTTCTGGATCAAGATTACTGCGATGGTCGAGCGAGCCGGCGGGATCACGACGTTGCAAATCGAAGACGAGCAGCAGGTGCAGGTGCAATGAAGATCAAACGCCAAAAACTCTCGCCGGGTGTGCCTGCCGTCGCGATGGCCGACATTGCGTTCAACCTCGTGTTGTTCTTCATCATGATGGCCAAGA
This sequence comes from Planctomycetia bacterium, assembly GCA_043777235.1. GTDB lineage: Bacteria > Planctomycetota > Planctomycetia > Planctomycetales > Planctomycetaceae > SXKJ01. The sequence goes on along the minus strand of JAYVQJ010000757.1, from coordinate 1,719 downwards.
CGCAGGACGACAGCCATTTGATGTGGCACCCGGCTAGTGATTCGCAACTCCAAAGTGCGGGGAACTCGCGGTGCAGCGTCGTCGTCGATCAAAACAACAGACTGTACTTCAACGGCGCGGAAATCAGCGAAACGAGATTGAAGGACGTGATTGAGCACGAATTGGGCAACGACCCGGCCGGAAAACGAGTCGTCGTCCTGAAGATCGACAAGACGACGAATGCGTCGCGGTTCGAGCCGATTATCGAAGCCGTCAGCCAAGCGGGCGGCGAGATCATTCACATTTTGGAACGGAAAGATTGATTCAACGTAGCCGTCACCGCTCCGCGTGACGAGCCGAACGCTTCGACGACGCGGATTGGCCATCGGCTCATCACGCGGAGCGGTGATGGCTACGTTGACAAGCAGTTGGATTCAGAACGAAAGAGATCACGATGCCACTCAAAACAACTTTTTCGGCGAAGACAAGCTCGGCTCAACGAGGCGTGTCGTCAGAACATTCAGGACCGCGAAACGGCCAGCCGGGCGGAGCGGACGTTCTCGGAATCGCCAGCCAACTGCGAGACAACAGCCCAGATGCCGTGCTGGGAGCCATGAATCAGGCCAGCCTGACACAGGGGCTCGTGACAGCCTCCGTGGTCACGGTCGTCTTGTTGGCGGTGCTCACGATCGTCCCGTTCCTGTTTGGTTCCGGGCCAAGCAAAAAGAAGGGTACAAAGCCGACCGCCGCGGCTGCGCAAAACAAAGAGCAATCGCCTGCCGCATCGCAGGAAGGTGCGGACGGGAAGAACGCAGGTGGCGACGACTCAACCGCGGCCACTTCCGGCAGTGATCCGAAGGTGAGCGCGAAGGCGCTCAAGAAACTGGGTGTCGATGACGTCAAGAAGAGCAATCCCAAGCGGAACCCGCTCGAAGATTCGATGGAAGACCTGCTGAAGGACATCAAGTAGCGATGTCTTCGGCAAGACGCGCGCGAGTTGCGTGCGAGTTTGTAGACCGGACGCCTACGTCCGGTCAGTTATCCGTTCGGACGTAGGCGTCCGAACTACTCTGGGGATCACGAACAATTCTTTCGCCCATGTTACAAAACCTCACACAACGCAATCGCATTCGACTGGCAGCGATCGGCACGACGCTGCTCGTGCTGGCGGGCATCGCGATTGAGTTGGAATGGATCGACACACAACGTCTGTGGTGGCCTCTGCGGTTCGGACTGGCGTTGGTGCCGTTGGCGGTTGCTGTCGGCTGGGTGCGGTGGTCTCGAAAAAGTTCTGTGCGGGGCAAGGCGTTCGCCTACACGGTCGCGGGGTTGTTGTGTTGGTTGGGAGCACTCTTCGTCGCTTCCGAGGATCGGCTGCGGCCGTTCCGCAATCCGCTGCTGACTTATGGGCAGGGAGTCCTGTTCTTCGTCGGGTTGGGCTGGACGATCTGGCTCGTGGAAAAGGCAAGCCGGCACTTCGAGTCGCTGCGGTCGGGTGATGACACCTTCGGCCGGCATCCGGTCAGCGCCGTCGCACCGCAGCGAGTCTGGAATCCACTCGACACGCAGGCTTGGTATTACGGCCGAAACAACAAGCGGCTCAATCAATCGCTGACGGTTCTGACGAGTTATGTGATCCTGTTCTTAGTCGTCAGCGTGCTGATCTCGGCGTTACGAGGCGGCCGCGACAGCTACGAGATGCCCGGCGGTGGTGGCGGAGGAGGTGGCGGAGGCGGACGT
>JAYVQJ010000756.1:0-5803 GCA_043777235.1 Planctomycetia bacterium | reverse complement strand
CCGACACCGCTGGTGACCAGCGGATTCGAGATCGGGCAAGCGATCAAGTTCCCCGCGTCGAACATTGAGCGGGACTTCGGCTACGTGAAGCATCATCCGCTCAAGCAGGCTTACGAGCTGTATCAAAAGATGCCGTATGACCGAGAGACATGGGATCTGACCTCGGTGCTGTACGCCGTGCGGCCGGAGCACGGTTACTTCGGCCTGTCGCCCGCTGGTCGCATCCGTGTCGATGACAAAGACGTGACTCAATTCGAAGTCGTGGAGGGTGGCCGACAGCGTTTTCTGACTGTGAACGCCGAGCAAATCGCGCGTGCCCGTGAGGCTCTCGTTCAATTGGCGAGCCAGCCTCCCGCAAGTCGCTGAGTGAATCACGAAGTTCCGCGTTTCAACCACTCGATTCGCGATCAAGTCGACCCGCAGAGAAAAGTTGTCGAGTCACTCCGTGACTCGAAGATTCCAGTCACGGAGTGACTGGTCTACTTGCTCAGCGGCCAGTTTTGGGTTGTGTCCTAATTTGTAGGCCGACTTCGCCGAAGTCGGCTATTCCTGACGTCGGCGAAGTCGGGCGACATTGAAAATAGGACACGACCAACGACTTCAAGTCCTGACGGCGGCCGTTTGAATTCTCGCTTCGCTTGCCGCTACCTTCCCGCCGACTTTGCATGAGAACTCTTGCAAGAGAAACCAAAGTGGCGAATGGCTCCTTTCCAGGTCGAGGCATAATGAGCACGGATGGCGTTGAACCAGTCGAGTCCGAGATCTATTCACTGCTAGGCAAGGCGGCGGACCCCAAGCCTTTGGTGGTGGGCGTGACTCGCGAGACGTTTCGAGAGGAGCGTCGCGTCGCTCTGATTCCGGCTTCGATTGCGGCGCTCAAGAAGGCGAAACTGGATGTCGTCGTGCAATCCGGTGCGGGAACGGCGGCGGGGTTTATTGATGCCGATTACATCTCGGCGGGCATCGAGGTGCTGGCTTCTCGCGAAGAGGTCTTCGCGCGAGCAGACATCCTCTTGCAAGTGCGAACCGCCGGAGCGAATCCCGATGCGTCCGACTCTGACATCGCACTGCTGCGGCCGGGACAGGCGATGATCGGGATGTGCAATCCGCTCGGACGGCCGGAGTTCATGAAGCGGATCGCCGAGCGCGGCGCGCTGGCATTCGCATTGGAACTGCTGCCGCGGATCACTCGTGCTCAAAGCATGGACGTGCTGTCGTCGCAGGCGTCGATCGCCGGTTACAAAGCGGTGCTGTTGGCGGGCGAGCGATCGCCGAAGATGTTTCCGATGATGATGACGGCAGCGGGGACGATCACCGCCGCACGAGTATTCGTGATCGGAGCCGGTGTCGCAGGCTTGCAGGCCATCGCGACCGCTCGGCGTTTGGGAGCGGTGGTCAAAGCGACGGACGTGCGATCGGTCGCGAAGGACGACGTACAAAGTCTCGGCGCGAAGTTTGTGGACATGGGCTTGGGTGACGCGGCCGGCGGCGGCGGCTACGCGAAGGGGATGGACGCTGACTTCTATCAACGTCAACAAGCGGCGCTGTCGCCGGTGATCGCCGAGAGCGACATCGTCATCACGACGGCGGCCGTGCCGGGACGAACCGCCCCGCGATTGGTTTCGGCCGCGATGGTGCGGTCGATGTCGCCCGGATCGCTGGTCATCGACTTGGCGGCCGAACAAGGGGGCAACTGCGAATTGACTCGGCCGTGGGAAACAGTGGTCGAGAACGGCGTGTCGATCATCGGTTGCGTGAACTTGCCAACGACCGTGCCGTTTCATGCCAGCCAGATGTTCTCACGCAACGCAACGACGTTTCTGTTGTCATTGGTCAAAGAGGGCTGCTGGGCGATCAACCGCGACGACGAGATCGTGCAAGGAACGCTGGTTACGTCCGACGGGCAAGTCGTGCATCCGAAAGTGCGTGAGGCATTGGCCTCTGACGCCGGTGAGCGGTGATTGACGGCTCATTTCTTACGCACTCGCACTACCGGTGGTTTCAGTTTCCTCCGCATCCTACGTTTGACAAACTATGTAGACCCGCAGAGAAAAGTAGGCGAGTCACTCCGTGACTCGAAGATTCCAGTCACGGAGTGACTGGTCTACTTTCTCAGCGGCCAGTTTTGAACCTGCATACTTTTCCCTGTGGGTCTACTTAGCCAGCCCCGCCGCTCCGCAGCCTTCATCGTTGACAGCGGCTCAGTCGCTCGGCACGATGTTCGCGACACTCCGACAAACCATTCTTGGTTTGCGTGCGATCAAGACGCATCGTCACGAACCGACCGGTTCACGGATGGCCTCGCCAACCTTCACAATTCCTTCCTAGTTCTTCCTCTTCTTTGAGTTTTCATCCCTTGTGTCTCAGCCAAAAGTCATACCCGTCGTTGGGGTGATTGGCGGCATCGGGTCCGGCAAGAGTTCCGTGGCTCGACGCCTGCAATCGCTTCGTCCCATCGCGGTGCTCGACGCCGACCAATTCGGTCACCAAGTCCTCAATCTTCCGAACGTTCAAGAAACAATTCTCAAACGCTTCGGACCAACCGTAGCCGTACCGCGACCGTCAGGGAGCGACCGGTCACGTCGCGACGATCCGAGCCAGCCGCTCCCTGACGGTCGCGGTACGGATCAAACAGAAACATTTGAAATCTCACGAGCGGCTCTTGGGAGAATCGTCTTCGGTTCGGACGTGGCGGCCCAAAACGCTCGGCGGGATTTGGAGGCCATCGTGCATCCCGAAATTCGGTCGCTTATCGAGCGGCAGATTTCGGAACTGCGGCGGCAGGCGAACGTCGAGGCGATTGTGCTCGATGCCGCCGTGCTGCTGGAGGCGGGATGGAATGACCTGTGTGATGTGGTGGTCTTCATCGACACGCCGGAGGCCGATCGAATCGCTCGCGTACAGGCGGGGCGAGGCTGGTCGGCCGAACAACTCGCCCAACGCGAGGCCAGCCAATGGCCCCTGCCTCGCAAGCGAGCGGCGGCCGATGCGGTCCTCGACAACTCGAACTCCGTGGACGACGCGGCCAGACAACTGGAGCAAGTCATTCACGACAGGTTTTTTTCGACGAACTCGAGATGACAGGAAGACAATTTTCACGCGAAGGCGCGGAGACGCGAAGGAATGAAGTCCGACTTCAATTGCTTCCAACCTTCGCGGCTTCGCGCCTTCGCGTGAGACAACTCCCTTCTTTCCCTTCTGTTCAAAACAGTTTGGAACAGAAGGTCGCAAAGATCGCGAAGGAAGGCGAACAAGGTGATCCGAAACTTTGGAGTGCGGTGAGTCAGCACCGAGTTGGATTGGAAGACCGAGAAGTTTGAAGGAGACAAACAAATGTCAACACGAGCAAAAACACGAACGCGCGGATTCACGTTGATTGAGTTGTTGGTCGTCATCGCGATCATCGCGGTGTTGGTGGCGTTATTGTTGCCGGCGGTGCAGCAGGCTCGTGAGGCGGCGCGGCGCGCTCAGTGCAAGAACAATCTCAAGCAAGTCGGACTCGCGCTGAACAATTACCACGATCAGCACAAATCGTTGCCGCCGGGGTATGCGTCGGCGTTTGATGCGTTGGGCAACGACACCGGATCGAGTTGGGGTTGGGCGTCGTTCCTGTTGCCGCAGATGGACCAGCAGCCGGTGTTTCGGCAGGTCAATTTCAAGACCGGAATTGAAACGCCGCCGAACACGACGATCCGGCAGGCCGCGATGCCGAACCTCGTTTGTCCGTCGGATTCGTCGTTCAAGACCATCTGGACGGCGTGGAATCGGAACCTGGCGACCGGCGCGAATATCGCTGCGATTTGCGATGTGGCCGGAGTGAATTTCGTCGGGATGTTCGGGACGTCGGAGCCGGGCGTTGGCGGCGACGGAGTGTTTTATCGAGACAGTTCGGTGCGATTCGCCGACATCAGAGACGGCACGTCATCGACAATCGCGGTCGGCGAACGATCGTTTGCGCTGGGCGAGGCCACATGGACCGGCGCGGTGTTGAATGCCGTGCTCGTCAACGATCCGAGCGACGGCGTCGGCAGCGGCCCGCCCGAAACCGCCGCGAGTCTCGTGCTCGGTCATGCCGGCGACGGTTTCAGTCCGGGGTATCGCGGGTCGCACGTCAATCAGTTTTATGCGTTTCACGGCGGCGTGCATTTTCTGTTTGCCGACGGGCATGTGTCGTTGTTGAACCCGTCGATGGACTACGCGGCGTACCGAGCCTTGGCCACGCGCGCCGGCCACGAAACGGTGAGCGGCGAGTTCTAGTTTTCAAAGTTGTCGGTCGTTCTTGGAGAGTGAACATCATGCGAAAGTTTCTGTGTTGGTCAGCCTTGTGTCTGTCGCTGGTCGGCTGCGGCGAAATTTTTGAGCAAACCGAAATGGTCGCGCTCGACAAAGTTCCTGAGCCGGTCATGGACGCGGCCAAGAAGAAATTGCCCGACGTGAAATTCGAGACCGCCTGGACCGAAAAAAAAGGGGAGTCGGTCAACTACGAAGTTCGCGGCAAAGACAAGGACGGCAAGACCCGCGACGTGAAAGTCTCGCCGAACGGAGACATCCTCGAAGTCGATTAGCAATCGTCGCAAACGGGACGATGCCCGAATCGCATTCGTCATTCGAGCTTCGTCATACTTTCGTCATTGGGCATTTCGGATTTCGTCATTCCTGACCCTCCTTCGCGACCTTTGCGGGCTTCTGTTCAAAACCGTTTGGAACAGAAGGTCGCAAAGAACGCGAAGGAAGGCGAACAAGGTGATCCGAAACTTTGGACTGCGGTGAGTCAGCACCGCTTTGGATTTTTTCTTCGTGATTCATCGCAATCAGGAGTCTTGCCATGCCAGATGAAAACGCCACCACAACCTTCGAAGCGAAGGTAAAGCTGCGTCCTGTGGATCAATGCCAAATTGGGGGCTTGGTTGGTTATGGATTTCTTTTGGTTTTGGTGGTGGGTGTGGCCAGGGTGTCGGAACTCTCAGTCACCGATACTGGCACCGCTTTGGCTCACATGCTGATCGTGGGGTTTTTCTTATCCGCAGCGTTTCACATGGGGCTTATCGCTCGGATTGCAAAGCTTGAAAAACGCCTCGCTGAATCGGAGTCGTCCCGTCGTTCATAAAAAAAGTCTTCCAACCAAAAATCCAAAGCGGTGCTGACACACCGCACTCCAAAAATTCAAGACCTGTCTTCTCTATCGAAAAACTCCCGCCCGACTCACTTCATTTCTGCGGACGACACGTCCCGAGGCCAACATGATCGAATCTCAATCACAAAAAGCACTCGCCAGCCACGTCGGCTTTGATGCCGAAGAACTCCCGGCCGATGACGAGGACTTCGAGTTCCCCGCCGATGAACGCTACGAAGCCATCAAGCAGGGCGAAGTCCACATCGCCGACTTGCAGCGCATGACCATGCGCGACCTGTTCGCGATCGCCAAGAAGGAAGGGCTGACCGAGTACTCCGGCCTGAAGAAGCAGGATTTGATTTTCAAAATCCTCAAGGAGCGGACGAAGCTCAACGGCCTGATGTTCGGCGAGGGGACGCTGGAGATTCTGCCCGACGGCTTCGGGTTCCTCCGCAGCCCGGACTATCACTACCTGCCGTGCCCCGACGACATCTATGTCTCGCCCAGCCAAATCCGACGCTTCGGCCTGAGGACCGGAGCCACCGTCGCCGGCCAAATCCGACCGCCGAAAGAAAACGAACGCTACTTCGCGTTGCTCCGCGTCGAGGCCATCAACGGCAAAGACCCCAACGAAGTCTTGCAGCGAGTCAGCTTCGACGACCTCACGCCGCTGCACCCGAACAAACGGCT
>JAYVQJ010000755.1:0-1517 GCA_043777235.1 Planctomycetia bacterium | reverse complement strand
CGGTCATTCATCCCAACGGCGACGAAGGCCCCGAGGAAGAAGAGTTCGACGATGCCGGCGACAGCGGCATTTATCTGCGCGGCAACGACAAGTCGCAGATCAATATGTGGTGCCGCGCGATCGGCAGCGGCGAGATTCGTGGCTACCGAGTCGATAAGTCGCTGCCCGCCGAAGTTCGCAGCGGGTGTACTCCCAAGAAACGCTTCGACAAACCGATCGGCCAATGGAACCGCTTCCACATCACGATGAAGGGTGACCGAGCGACCGTGTTGCTCAACGGCGAACTGGTGATCGACAACGTGCAACTTCCCGGCATCCCCGCACGCGGCCGAATCGCGCTGCAACATCACGGTGACCCCGTCCAGTTCAGCAGCATCCTGATTCGCGAGCTGAAGTAGGGTCGGTTCCTGACGTCCTTCGGTGCAAAGACGTGATGGTCCGAATGCGAGTTAGCACCGAATATGCCGAATTCAGCCATTGCCGCCAAACAATACACGCTCGCATTGCGGATAAGTCGTTGACAACCTCCATTGGCAATGGCAACGTGCGTCGTCATGTCAGCCGAAACCGGAATGGAAGCGAATTCGTGCTAGCGGACTAACCATCCACACAACGATTGCGTGCGATAGATGAGGCACCTTGATAATGGCAAAGCGGAAACCAAAACCAGACGCAGAGCGCGGGAACAACGCATCGAATTACCCGCGCCACAGTTCGCCCTCGTCGCTTCGCATACCCACGGCGATCTTGGATCAAAATGCCGGGAAGCCTTGCACTGATGATCAAGCGGCTGGTTTCCTAGGACTCTCGTCAGCAAAGGGGCCATTCGGTGTTGAAATCAGTTCGGGTATCAAATACGGCTTCTTGAAACGTCCAGCAACCGGACAACTCGAAGTCACGGATTTGGCACGGCAGATACTTCGGCCGAAGTCCGCCACTGACGTCAAGCTCGGGCATCAGCAGGCAATCTTGAACGCACCGGTAATCTCGGAAGTATTTCTTCACTACCGAGGTGAAAACCTTCCAGACCGCCAGTTCTTCGACAATGCTCTTGAGGACACATTCGGTATTCCGAAAGACAAGTTGTCCGATTTTAAGGACATCTTTCGCCAATCGCTCGACGCTGCGGGCTTGGCTGAAGATGACAACCAGCGAATCCGAATACTTCACACAACGACCGGTGCCGAACCCTCCGCTGCTGCTGCAGGTGATGAACGAATTCAAAAAGCAAGCGCGGTCGCTGGTGTGAAGCCAACGGATTCATGTTTCGTCATGATGCCGTTCGCCTCGCCAATCGGCAATTACTATGAACTAATCTACAAACCAGCCATAGAAAAGGCGGGTTTGACTCCCGTTCGCGCCGACACAGAGATTTTTGCGACGGGGAAGATCATGGACCAAGTATGGAGCGGGATTAATCCTGAACCAAGCGATGTTTTCGCGGAGAGTGCAATGAGTTTTTGAGAAAGCTGGAAATCTTTCGAGGTTTCGCGTCTCTGAAGGGTGTGAAGAAACTC
>JAYVQJ010000754.1:0-5815 GCA_043777235.1 Planctomycetia bacterium | reverse complement strand
CACGAACCGGGGCTAGCGCCGCGCGGCTAATTCTGGGACTTCGAATTACTCTTCCTTCAACTTCACCTTGAAGTTGCCGCGAGTCTCGTCGTATTCGAGGCGGAGCAGGCCGCGGCTTTCGGCGTCCTTGATGAGTTCGGTGAAGCTCTTGTAGCCGTAGTACGCTTCGTTGAAGCCGGGATGGACGCGGCGGATCGTCTGCTTGACCTGCGAGCCCCACAGCGATTCGTAGTCGGCTTGTTGCGAACGAACGATCTCGCACAGCCATTCGATTGCTTCGTTCTTCTTGTCCGATTCCTCTCGCTCCTTAGGACTTTCCTTGTCCTTCGGACTCTCCTTCGGTTTGGGCGGCCGAGCGGCTCGCGCCTTCTGCACCATGCGGACGAGGTCGTCGTAGTAAATGAATTCGTCGCAGTTGGCGATCAGCATGTCCGACGTGGAATTCTTCACGCCGCAGCCGATAACGCGCTTGTTGTTCTCTTTGAGCTTGCTGACCAGCGGCGAGAAGTCGCTGTCGCCCGAAAGCAGCGCGAACGTGTCGATGTGATTCTTCGAGTAACACAGGTCGAGCGCATCGACCACCATGCGAATGTCCGCACTGTTCTTGCCGCTCTGCCGAGTGTGCGGGACGTCGATCAATTCGATGCCGTGCCCGTGAAACTCGCGGACGGCGTGGCCGTAGCCGCTCCAGTCGCAATACGCTCGCTTGAAGACCAGCCGTCCCTTTTCCAGCAACCGCTTGAGCACCAACTGAATCTTGAACTCTCCTTGGTGCATGTCCTTCACGCCCAGCGCGAGGTTTTCAAAATCGACAAACACGGCGATGAGACTTTCGTCGGCGACGGACATGTACCAACTCGCTTTCTTTGTGGAACCCAACGGCCAATCGGTCAATTCATGGAACGCCAGGTGACATCACGCAGGATATTTCTCTCGTAATCACGGATTGCTTGAATGGTCTGTTCTTGCTGTTGGCGTGAAATATCGACAGACAGCAGTTTGAGAATCAACTCCGCCAACTTCACGCAGCGTGCCGCCAACTCCGAGCGGCACACTCGATCGAGATCATAGTCGGCGGCGTTGCGTTTGGATCGCAAATCAGTCAGTTCTCGCGCAGCGGTTTCCAACTCGACAATGCTTGCAGCAGCGAGACGACGAGTGATCCCGGCATGGGCTTGATCCGAGCGACCGATTTGAAATCCCCAACCCAGCAACAACTGCCGAGCCGCATGGAATCCCGCGTAGTACGCCCGGCTGATTGCGGTTCGCCATCCGGCTTCGGTCTGGCCCGATTGCAGCATCTTCGCCAACATCAGGAATTCGCGAGGAGCCATTCTTTATCCCGCAAATCGCAAATCGTGGGTGAAGAGCCAAGCGTGTTCGGCCGGGCAAACCGGAGCGACTTCGGCCGTCCAACGCTCGTCGATCGCGTAGGCTTCGGCGGGCGAGATCGTGAGTCCCTCAATCACAAAATCCACATGCCGCCACGAGGAATCTTCGTAGTCCTCACCCAATTCCACGTGGATGCCGCTGGCCATCGGAAACAACCGGGACGCGACTTCGTGGATCGCAAAGACGATGTCGATGATCCCGTGCTCGTCGGCAAACTGTTCCACTTCTCCGGCGAAACCTGTGATGGGGGGGCGGGCAATCGTGGTGTTCATGTGCGATTCCTCGATGATCATTCTGCGAATCACTTCGGGGCTAGCATGTCGAGCACGACCGGATCAATCAAGCTGCTGGCGACATGCCGGACGTGATCGAAGTTCTGATGCCGGCTGTGTTGGTGCGGGACCGAGACGATGTAGGCCCCGGCAGCGGCGGCGGCTTTGCTGCCGTTGTGGCTGTCTTCCAGGACGAGCATCTCGTGCGGATCGACTCCCAATCGTTCGGCGGCCTTGAGGTAAATCTCCGGGTGTGGCTTGCCGTTCGTGACGTCCTCGGCGGTCAGCGTCATCTGAAAGCGATCGAAGATTTCAAACCGCGTCAGGATGCGTCGCAGGTATTTGCTGTCGGATGACGTCGCGACTCCTTTGGGCAAGCCGCTCCGTTCGATGTGATCGAGCAACTCAAACAGTCCCGGCATCGGTGCGATCTGCTCATCAAGCATCGACAAGAACAAGTCGTGTGACTCGCGCCAGAGTTTCATCGGATCGACATTCAATCCGGCCGCCTCGACGAGCAACGGATAACCCTCTTCGGCTCGGCGACCCATGATGAGCGTAAAGAATTCGTCGGTCATCTCGCTGCCGTGCCGCCGCATCAGCTCGATGCCGGCCGAATGGAAAATCTCCTCGGTGTTGAACATCAAACCGTCAAGGTCGAAGGCGACTGCTTTAATCATGGGGGCCGAATCAGAAATCTGGAGTGTTCGAATGAAAATTGGACGAGCCGCAATGCGGCGGTGATTCCACACGCGGTGTCTTATGAGTTTGATTCCGTGTCGATCGAGAGAATCAACTTCAACTGCTCAATCAGTGGCGGAAGATGCAGCGACAAGATTTCCCAAACAACGTCCAAATCGACATGGGAATAATCATGCACGATTCGATGCCGAGTCGCCGCGATCTTGTTCCACGGGACTTCCGGATGACGTTGACGAAAGTTGGTGGAAACCTTGAATGCCGCTTCCCCGACGATCTGAATCAGATGCAACATCGCCAGTTGGAAAAGCTCGTCGGTAGAAAGATCAGCGAGCGTTCGACCTGCCGAAAGCCGGACGGCACGGTCTGCGGCCTCCAGCATGTCGTCGACGTACGAAACTTCCTTGTCAGGCGATGGAATAGACAAGCTGGGCCTCCTCCAACACGTTCTTGCGGAGCCGCTCCTTGAGGTACTTGGGGTTTACGACATCGACTTCGCGGCCAACCAAGTGCTCGAGTTCGTCGCAGACATCAACAATGTCCCAGCCGGGATGATGCCCGGTTTCAAATTCCACCAAGAAATCGACGTCGCTGTCCGGTCGAAAGTCGTCGCGGAGCACGGAACCGAAGACTGACATCCGCAGAATGTGATGACGTCGGCAGAACTCCGCGAGTTGCTCCTCGGTGATCGGCAGCTTTTGAAAAATCGGGGCGACCATCACTGATCCTCATGGACGCAGACAGGCAGGTTGTTGTTGGCGGTAACTCAAGTCGAGCACGTCCATCGGGTGAGCGACCCAGATGTCGTGGCCAGCTTGGCGGAGTTGCATTTGCAGTTGCAGTGAGCAGCCGGCGTTGCCGGTGATGACTGCTTGGGCCTTGGTCTTGAGAATGTTTTCCAACTTGCGTTGTCCGAGCTGCGCGGCCATCTCCGGCTGAGTCAGGTTGTAGCTGCCGGCCGCTCCGCAGCAAATCTCAGATTCATTCAGCGGGATCAGTTCCAGGCCGGGGACCAGCGACAGCAAATCGCGTGGCTGTTCGCGAATCTTTTGAGCGTGGCACAAGTGGCAAGCGTCGTGATAGGTCGCTCGCAGTTTGATCTCGCCGGTCGGTTTGATGGGGCCGAGCGACATCAGGAACTCGGACACGTCCTTGACCTTGTGAGCGAACTTGTCGAGCCGTTGCCGAGTCGCGTCGTCGCTCGGTGCGATTTCGTGAGCGACGTGACCGTAATCTTTCAGCATCGAACCGCAGCCGGCGACGTTGATGATCACGGCATCGACATCGTCCACATTGAACGCGGCCGCGTTTGTCTGAGCCAACTGCAATGCCGGTTCGCCGGCTCCGCTGTGATAGTGGATCGCTCCGCAGCAGACTTGGTTACGCGGGACGATCACCTCGCAGCCGTTGTGCTGCAAGACGCGAGCCGTCGCCCAATTTGTTGGGCCGAACATCGCGTCTGCCACACAACCCGTGAAGAGCGCAACGCGTGCTCGTCGCTTGCCGACGGGCGACATAACCTCTGGCAATTGCGGGGTTGGATCGGGCAACTTTGGCAGCAACGCCTGCATCCGTTGCAGTTGCTTCGGCAAGAGTTTCGTCAGTCCGAGTCCGTCGGCGAGTTTGTCCAATCCTAATTGCTGAGCCCACCGAGCCGGCGCGAGCGCCCAGCGCAGCCGATTTGCATATGGGAACAATCCGTAAAGGATGAACTTCTGAAACCAACCGTTCGCGGTGGGATCACCCGCTGCCAGTTCGCGCTGTTGCATCTCGACACGGAACGGCTCGATCAAGCGGCCGTATTGCACTCCCGACGGACACGCGGTCTCGCACGCGCGACAGTCGAGGCAGAGTTCAAGGTGATGCTTCACCGAGTCGGTTAGCTCCAATCGTCCATCGACGACACCGCGCATCAAGTAGATGCGACCACGCGGACTGTCGTTCTCGTTGCCGGTTTCGAGATATGTCGGACATGCCGAAGTACACAACCCGCAATGCACGCAGTTCATGAAGTAGCGATAGTCGATCTGCGAACCGACGGGCGGATCGACGTGCTCTGTCGCGGGAACCTGCTGGTGAGTTTGCATCGCGTTCAACCGCCGTCACTTTCCAGAGTCGCGTAGCTTCGCGAGGGTTTGAGCGGCATCGAATCGAATTTTCGCATCGGGGTATCCGGTCGATATCACATCGACATCGCGACGGATCTCCGCTCGCATCGGTTCTTCGATCAACGGAGCCAAATCACCGACCGCCTTTAACGCCGCCGTCGTCGCGATCGGCGCAGAATCTCCGGGCGGAACCGGAATCTTCGTCACAGCGGCCGCTTTCAGGACTTCACGGAATACCGACAAACCATCCAGTGATTTGTGCCGCGCAAAGGCAACCGCCGCGTTCGCTCGCGTGTTGGCATCCGAGTCGGCCAGCAACACCGTCAGCGGCTGACGCACCAGATCGAGCGGGAACAATCCGAGAGTAAACGTCGCCAGAGATCGCGTGAGAGGATCAGCATCTCTTGAGACGATGGTCAACTCCTCGACGATGCCCGCATCCGCGAGCGGCTCACCGCGCTGATTCGCTCGATCGGCAATCAGAGCGACCGATCGCACGGCATTCTTACGGACCTCGCGATCGCGACTTTCTTGCATCGCGTCGCGCAGCACGGGAAGCACAACGTCTGGCACGTCAAGAAATCCGACGGCCTGCGTCAGCAAGTCTTGCTGTGAGATGACTGCCTTCTCGGTCGAACTGTTCTTCAACGTGTCCGCCAAGAAGTTCGACAATTCCTGAGCCACTTGCGGGTTCGTGGCGAGCCGCGGTCCATCGGACTTGCTGTTCCGGTCGGCGGCCAACGCCTGCGCGAGTCCCATGGCACCGCGGCCACGGCGATGTTCGTTGCTGCTCTTCATGTCGGCCAGCAACGCCTGCCAATCTTGCTCGGCCGACGCGAGTTTGCCGAACAGCAACCACACACCGACAATCGCTGCGACGATCAAACCGGGAACAACGAACAGTTGAATGATGAACTTCGCCGACGGCGGCTCAACCGGCGGAAGATCGGCCGGCATCGCGGCGGGGAGTTCAGAATTGTCTTGAGCTTCAGCGGACGAATCGGACATGAATTCCAGCAGCAGAGTGGAAGGAGGGTTCGGGGTCACGACGATCAGCACTGGGCCGATCGAATCGTGAGGGCAAGCTATCGGCTGGCCTCGCGCCGGGCCAGTTCCAAGTCAGCCTCGACCATCATTTGCGCCAACTCGTGGAACGAGACCTTCGGCTCCCAACCGAGGACTCGCCGAGCCTTGCTGGCATCGCCGCACAAAACATCGACTTCGGCCGGACGAAGGAATCGCGGGTCTTGCTCGACGTGTTTGTGCCAATCAAGTTCGAGATGCCCAAACGCTTCATCGAGAAACTCACGGATCGTGTGCGTCTCGCCGGTCGCGACAACGAAG